>CANCDA010000049.1 GCA_947374705.1 Comamonadaceae bacterium
GCGCCCATACCTGCGGCCACCAAGACCGGCCACCAGGTCAACATCCAGGCCGAAAAGCCCAGGAGACCGCGCGTGATGATCGGCAGCTCGGTGTTAAAACCGGCAAACACTTTGGCAAACACAGGGATGACAAAGATGTTGATGATGACGATGGCAATGGCCATGGCACACACCACAAACGTGGGGTAGCGCAGGGCTTGTTTGATGCGCGCGCGCACGTCCCGCTCAAACTCCAGGTGCTCGGCCAGGCGCAAAAATACCTCGGTCAGGCGGCCGGTCATCTCGCCCACGCGGATCATGGCTTGGTAAAAGCCGCTGAAGACTTTGGGGTGGCGGGCCATGGAGGTGGCCAGGTCGCGGCCCTGGTCTAGGCCAGCGCGCACGTCCATCAGCACGTTCACCATGGCGGGCTTGTCCAGCGAGGCTTGCAGGCCCGAGAAGGCCCGCAAAATGGGCACACCGGCTTTGTTGAGCGTGTACATCTGGCGCGAGAACACCAGCACGTCTTCGGTGGTGATGGATTTTTGGGAGAGTTGCTGCCACCAATCGGGGCTGGTGTTGATGCGGGTTTCGGGCACGGGGGCGATCTGCACGGGTGAGACGCCCATGGCCAGCAGGTGGTCGGCCACGCTGCCTTCGCTCAGGGCGTCAAACTGGCCCTGAACTGCTTCGCCCCGGGCATTGCGCCCGTGCCATGTGTAGGCTGCCATTGTGGAGGTGTCCTTGGGTTGTGTGCGGCGACGGGGTCGCCATTCAATCGTCGGTGTCGTAGCCGACGCGCATGGCCTCGGCCACGGTGGTTTTGCCCTGGCGCACCAAATACAGCGCATGGTAAGACAGGGTTTGCCCGTTCATGCGCTCACGCGCGGCCTGTAAAAACGCAGCCGGGTCAGAGCGACTGGCGGCTTGGGTGAGTGTGGTGTCCATCTCCAGCATCTCGTACACACCCTGGCGGCCCAGGTAGCCGGTGCCGTTGCAAGCCGTGCAGCCCAGGCCACGCCGGGGCACCAGTGGCTCACCCGTGCCAACCATGCTGGACAACCACGCAGTTTCTTGCGGAGTGGGCGCATGGGGCTCAGTGCAACTGTCGCAAATCAAGCGCACCAGCCGCTGGGCCAGCACCGCTTGCAGCGAGGTGGCCACCATGTAGGGCGGCACGCCCATGTCAAGCAGGCGAAACGGGGTGCTGATGGCGTCACGCGTGTGAAGGGTGGACAAGACCAAGTGGCCGGTGATGGCGGCGCGCAGGCCGATTTCTGCGGTTTCAGGGTCACGCATCTCACCGACCAAAATCACGTCCGGGTCTTGCCGCAGGGCAGAGCGCAACACTTTGGCAAAGGTGAGTTCGATTTTTTCGTTGACCTGCACCTGGGTGATGCTGGGCAGGCGGTATTCGACCGGGTCTTCGACGGTGATGATTTTGAGCGCTGTGGCGTTGATCTCGTTGAGCGCTGCGTACAGGGTGGTGGTTTTACCGGAGCCGGTGGGGCCGGTGACCAAGATCAGGCCCGAGCTGCGCCCGAGCAATTCGCGAAAGCGCTTGAGCATGACTTCGGGCATGCCAATGCGGTCCAACTGGCGCAGACCACCGTCTAGGCTGAGCAGCCGCATCACCACCGATTCGCCATAGGTGCTGGGCAGGGTGGACAGGCGCACGTCAATGGTCTGGTCGCGCAGGCGCACGCTGAAGCGCCCATCTTGCGGCAAGCGCTTTTCTGAAATGTCCAGATTGGCCATGAGCTTGATGCGCTGGGCCAGGGCAGCACCGATGCGTTTGTCGGCCTGGGTCTGGGTTTGCAGGATGCCGTCCACCCGCACGCGGATCTGCAAGCCCGACTCTTGAGGCTCGATGTGAATGTCTGAGGCATTGACCTGCGCGGCATCTTCAAACAAAGATTGCAGCAAGCGCACCACGGGCGCGCCTTCGGCACCGACCGAGGCGCTCAGCTCGCCAAAGTCCACCGCATCGCCCACTTCTTTTTCAAGCGCACGGGCCAGGCCGCTGATTTCTTCAGTGCGGCGGTACAGGCGGTCTAGCGCCAAAGTGAGTTGCGCCTCTGGCGCGCAGGCAATGCTGAGCTTGCGCTTGAGCAGGCGGGTTAACTCGTCATAGGCAAACAAGTCCAGGGGATCCGACATGGCAACCAGCAGGCTGTCGCCTTTGTCTTCCAGCGCAATGGCGCGAAAGCGGCGGGCCGACGACTCGGGCAGGCGCTTGACGATGTCGGCCTGAAAGGGGTAAATCTTGAGGTTAACGAAGGGGATGCGCAGCTGACGCGCCAGACCGTTGGCGAGCAACTCTTCGGTGATGATGCCGGTCTCGATCAGCAGACGTCCGAGCTTTTTGCCGGTTTTGGCCTGGATGGCCAAGGCCTGCAGCAATTGTTCTTGTGAGATCAGGCGTTGCTGCACCAGCACATCGCCCAGGCGAAGTTTTTCCACGTTGCCGGGCTTGGCGCGCGCAGTGTCTTGTGCGGCAGAAGCTGCAACAGCCATGTTCATGATCGATCCTTGATGTTTTGAGGCAAGATCAAAAATGGTAGCACGCTGCGCCTTGATTTAAAGACGCAACGCGAGTGCAGGGCTTAAATTAATGCAAGTGCCGTGGCTTGCGGCCACCACCACCGTGGCCCGCACCGCCATGCCCGCCGCCGGATCCCCGGGGCGGCTTGCCGATTTCCAGCGAACTCACCAGTGCATCAAAGCGTTGGCTGAACATGCGGTCCACCTCGGCCACGACACCACCCAGCTCGGAGGCATCGAAGTGACGCTCCATGATGTTGATGATGTCCTGAACCAACAGGTCACGCTGCACTTGCATGATGGCCGCCGGGTTGGGACCGACAAACAGCATCATGAAGTCGTCACGCGATGTGGACTCTTGATCATCACTGTCTTCGTCTTCATCAAACTCGGCGTCGTAGAAAGTGACTTCGATGGTGGCACCGGTCAGTGACAGCTCGTTCAGGCTCATGCACATTTCATCGAGCGACTGGCGGATGTCTTCATCACCCGGAACCGTCCAACAGAGTTGCAACAGGTGCTCTTGTGCGTCAAATTTAATGCCGGGCTCGTCTTCATAAGCGCTGTGCGCGCCTTTGGCCAATGAGCTGGCCCCTGCGTATGACCACAAGGGCTTGAGCGCATCTTCCAATTGTTCAAAGCTCACGTCAGCACGCAAAGGCACTTGACCGTGGATATGGATTTCCAGTGGGGCGTTGTAACTTGCCATGTTGATTTCTCTTTCTTGCTGCCAGAAATGGTGCCTCGAACCGGAATCGAACCGGTACGCCCCTTATGCAGGAAAGCGGCGGATTTTAAATCCGCTGTGTCTACCAATTTCACCATCGAGGCTTAGCCTTTCTGGCATTGTCCTACAAGATGTTGGAGCGGGAGAAGAGTCTCGAACTCTCGACCTCAACCTTGGCAAGGTTGCGCTCTACCAACTGAGCTACTCCCGCTTGGAGTTTTGGAGGCGCGACCCGGAGTCGAACCGGGCTAAACGGATTTGCAATCCGGCGCATAACCGCTTTGCTATCGCGCCAATCTTCGAATGAAAAAGGGAAGCTTTGGCTTCCCTTTATCGCAATTTGGAGCGGGAGAAGAGTCTCGAACTCTCGACCTCAACCTTGGCAAGGTTGCGCTCTACCAACTGAGCTACTCCCGCATTAACAAGTTTTCGATTATAGCGTTATTTTTTTAACTTCTGATAACCAACACAAAAGCAAGCTTAAAAATTAACTCAATGTTGGATCGAACCCGAAGATTCCGCCATCGACTTCACCACAGGTGTTGTCACAGCGCCTACAGCCGCCACAGGCTCTTCTTCCACCAAGGGTGTGGGCTTGCGTTCCAAAGCAATCTCCAGCACCTTGTCGATCCACTTCACGGGGATGATCTCCAGCCCCTGCTTCACGTTGTCAGGGATCTCCTGCAAGTCTTTCGCGTTTTCTTCTGGAATCAGCACGGTCTTGATGCCGCCGCGCAGTGCAGCCAACAGCTTTTCTTTCAACCCGCCAATCGCGGTGACTTCACCGCGCAAGGTGATCTCGCCCGTCATGGCCACGTCACCACGCACGGGGATGCCGGTAAGCGCCGAAACAAAGGCGGTGGTCATGGCGGCACCGGCACTGGGGCCATCTTTGGGCGTGGCACCGTCAGGCACGTGAATGTGCAGGTCTTTCTTCTCAAAGTACGCATCCGGAATCCCGAGCTGGCGCGCCCGGCTGCGCACCACGGTGCGTGCCGCCTCGACCGACTCCTTCATCACATCGCCCAAGGAACCCGTCGTTTTAACCACGCCCTTGCCGGGCATCAGCGCGGCCTCAATGGTCAACAGGTCACCGCCGACTTCCGTCCACGCCAGACCCACCACTTGGCCCACCTGGTTCATGTTCTCGGCACGCCCATAGTTGAACTTGCGTACACCCAGGAAGTCATTCAGGTTGTCATCGGTCACTTTGACCAGCGCCTGCATTTGCTTGAGCTGCAAAGCCTTGACGACTTTGCGGCAAATCTTGGACAACTCTCTCTCCAGCGAACGCACACCCGCTTCACGCGTGTAGTAGCGCACGATGTCGCGCACAGCCTCTTCAGTGACCAAGAGTTCGGTTTCTTTCACACCGTTGTTTTTGAGTTGCTTGGGCAAGAGGTAGCGCAAAGCAATGTTGACTTTTTCTTCTTCGGTATAGCCCGAGAGGCGAATCACTTCCATGCGGTCGAGCAAGGCCGGTGGAATGTTCATCGAGTTGGAGGTCGCCACGAACATCACGTTGCTCAGGTCAAAGTCCACCTCGACATAATGGTCACCAAACTTGTGGTTTTGCTCAGGGTCAAGCACCTCGAGCAAAGCGCTGGAGGGGTCACCCCGGAAGTCGGTGCCGAGTTTGTCGATCTCATCGAGCAAGAACAAGGGATTGCGAGCCCCCACCTTGGTCAGGCTTTGCAGCACCTTGCCGGGCATGGCGCCGATGTAGGTGCGGCGATGGCCGCGAATCTCGGCCTCGTCACGCACCCCCCCCAAGGCCATGCGCACGTACTTGCGCCCCGTGGCTTTGGCAATGGACTGCCCCAGCGAGGTCTTGCCCACGCCGGGTGGGCCGACCAAACACAGAATGGGGGCCTTGACCTTGTCCACGCGCTGCTGCACTGCGAGGTACTCCAGGATGCGATCTTTAACTTTGTCCAAGCCGTAGTGGTCTTCGTTGAGAACGGCTTCGGCATAGGCCAAGTCATGCTTGATCTTGGTCTTGGCCGCCCAGGGCAAACCGGTCAGCACGTCAATGTAGTTGCGCACCACCGTGGCCTCGGCCGACATGGGCGACATGAGCTTGAGTTTCTTGAACTCGCCTTCGGCCTTTTTCAACGCCTCTTTGGGCATCTTGGCGGCCTTGATTTTTTTCTCAATCTCTTCGATGTCTGCGCCGTCTTCGCCCTCGCCCAGTTCTTTTTGAATGGCCTTGACTTGCTCGTTCAGGTAAAAGTCGCGTTGGTTTTTCTCCATCTGGCGCTTGACGCGGCCGCGAATTTTCTTGTCCACGTTTTGAATGTCAACCTCTCGGTCGATCTGCTCAAACAGACTCTCCAGACGCTCTTTCACCCCCACCAAACTCAGCACCTCTTGCTTGTTGGCCAGTTTGAGCGGCAGGTGCGCGGCGATGGTATCCGCCAGACGACCGGGGTCGTCAATGCTGGAGATGGAGGTCAGAATTTCGGGCGGTATTTTCTTGTTGAGTTTGACGTACTGGTCAAACTGCTGCATCACCGCGCGGCGCAAAGCCTCAATGTCGTTGGACTGCTCGCGCAGCTCTGCACTCATATCGGGCGGCACCACCGGCGTCACGTTGGCGGTGAACTCGGTTTCACCTTCCACAATTTTGTTGACCAAAGCGCGCTGCTGCCCTTCGACCAGCACCTTGACGGTGCCGTCGGGCAGCTTGAGCATTTGCAAAATGGTGGAGATGCAACCGACATCAAACATGTCAGAGACTTGCGGCTCATCTTTGGCCGCCGTTTTTTGGGCCACCAGCATGATGCGGCGCTCGGCCTGCATGGCCGACTCCAGCGCTTTGATGCTTTTAGGACGACCGACAAAAAGGGGAATCACCATGTGCGGAAAGATCACCACGTCGCGCAGGGGCAACAAGGGCAATTCAATGGCAATGGCAGGCAATGGGGTAAGACCAGACATGGGGAAACCTTTTAGTGACCAGTTGAATATGGACTGTATTTCTGAAACTTCAACCCTGCGAGATCATTATTGATCGAATAAACAGGGTTGAATGCCTCGAAAACAAGGTCAAATGCCTGACGAATCAGGCCTTTTTGGCAACTTCACGGTAAACAAGCAGCGGGGGCTTGTTCTCGGTGATGGAGGATTCGTCGAGCACGACCTTCTCCACGTTCGTCAGATTGGGCAGCTCGAACATGGTGTCGATCAAGGAATGCTCCAGGATAGAGCGCAGACCGCGCGCCCCTGTTTTGCGTGCCAGCGCTTTTTTGGCAATGGCCGTCAACGCCGCAGGGCGAATCTCAAGGTCCACATTTTCCATGGCCAAGAGCTTGCTGTACTGCTTGACCAGGGCGTTCTTGGGTTCGGTCAAAATTTTGACCATTGCCTCTTCACTCAACTCGGTCAAAGTCGCCACCACGGGCATGCGACCGACCAGCTCAGGAATCAAGCCGAACTTGATCAAATCCTCGGGCTCCACCTCTTTGAACACCT
Source organism: Comamonadaceae bacterium (assembly GCA_947374705.1). Classification (GTDB taxonomy): domain Bacteria; phylum Pseudomonadota; class Gammaproteobacteria; order Burkholderiales; family Burkholderiaceae_C; genus CANCDA01. Next base: position 6,725 of record CANCDA010000049.1, read on the forward strand.
CGGTCAAGCTGCGTTGCTGCTTGCTTTTGACCGTGGCACCAAAGCCGATGCCAGAGGACTCGGTGCGGTTCTCAATGACCTTTTCCAGACCCGCAAAAGCGCCGCCGCAAATGAAGAGGATGTTGGTCGTGTCAAGCTGGATGAAGTCCTGGTTCGGGTGCTTGCGTCCGCCTTGCGGCGGCACGCTGGCCATGGTGCCTTCGATCAGCTTGAGCAAGGCCTGCTGCACGCCCTCCCCCGACACGTCGCGGGTGATGGATGGGTTGTCCGACTTGCGGGAAATCTTGTCGATCTCGTCGATGTAAACGATGCCGCGTTGGGCACGCTCGACTTCGTAATTGCAGCTCTGGAGCAACTTTTGGATGATGTTCTCCACGTCTTCGCCTACATAACCGGCTTCGGTCAGCGTGGTGGCATCGGCCATCACAAAAGGCACATCGAGCTGGCGCGCCAGTGTTTGCGCCAGCAAGGTCTTGCCGGAGCCTGTGGGGCCGATCAGCAAGATGTTGCTCTTGGTCAGCTCCACGTCGTCTTTGCGTGCTTTTTCTTTGTGCTGCAAACGCTTGTAGTGGTTGTAAACCGCCACCGCCAAAATGCGCTTGGCAGGCTCTTGGCCAATCACGTAGTTGTCCAGATTGCCTTTGATGTCGGAGGGCGTGGGCAGCTCATGGCTGGGGGCCGACGCGTCGGTGGTCGCAGGCAATTCATCACGAATGATTTCATTGCACAGCTCAATGCACTCATCGCACACAAACACGGAGGGACCAGCGATGAGTTTTTTGACTTCATGCTGGCTTTTGCCGCAAAACGAGCAGTACAGAGTTTTCTCGCTGGAAGAGCCTTTTTTTTCAGCCATGGAATGGACCCTCTCTGCGAAAATTAATCAAACAATAAAACAACAAACAAGTCTCTCAATCACAAAGCGTCACACCGCAGCCAAACACACACTCAGGCGCGTTTGCTGATGACCTGATCCACCAGACCATAGTCTTTGGCTTCGTCGGCCGAGAGGTAGTAGTCCCGCTCGGTATCGCGCTCAATTTTCTCTAACGGTTGGCCGGTGCGCTCCGCCAAAATTTTATTGAGCTGGTCACGCGTTTTGAGTATCTCGCGGGCATGGATTTCGATCTCGGTCGCCTGGCCCTGCGTGCCACCCAAGGGCTGATGAATCATGACCTTGGAGTTGGGCAGTGTGAAGCGTTTGCCCTTGGCACCCGCAGACAGCAAGAACGCGCCCATGCTGGCCGCCATGCCAATACACAGGGTAGAGATGTCGGGCTTGACAAAGTTCATCGTGTCAAAAATGGACATGCCCGCGCTCACCGAGCTGCCGGGGGAGTTGATGTAGAGCGAGATGTCCTTCTCAGGGTTTTCGCTCTCCAAAAACAGCAACTGCGCCACCACCAGGTTGGCGGTCTGGTCATTGACCGGGCCGACCAAAAAAATCACCCGCTCTTTGAGCAGGCGCGAGTAGATGTCATACGAGCGCTCGCCCCGACCCGACTGCTCGATCACCATCGGGATCATGCCCAAAGCTTGTGTTTCCATGGCACTGTTACGAAAAATCATATGAATTCCTTATCGGTTGAACACAGCGCTACTTTAGCGAAAATCGACTCAGGTTTGACCCATCAACTCGTCAAAAGAGATGGCTTTTTCGGTGACCTGGGCTTTGGACAACACAAACTCAGTCACAGCGTTTTCCACCACCATGCCTTCGACATCGGCCATGCGTCGGTTGTCGCCGTAGTACCAACGCACCACGTCGGCTGGCTTTTCGTAGCTGGCGGCCAACTCGTCAATGTGGGCCTTGATGGCTGCAGGCGTGGCGTGCAACTCGTTGGCACGCACCAACTCGGCCACCACCAGCCCTAAGCGCACGCGGCGCTCGGCTTGAGGGATGAAGATGTCAGAGGGCAGCGGTGCTTTGTCAGCGTCTTTGATGCCGCGCTGCTTGAGTTCGGCGCGTGCGCCTTCGGTCAAGCGATCCACCTCGGATTGAACGATGGACTTGGGCAAGTCCAGTTCCGCCTTGGCCACCAAAGCATCCATCACCGCTTGCTTGTTGCGGGCCATCAGGCGCGATTTGACTTCACGCTCCAGGTTTTTACGGATGTCGGTACGCAGCGCGTCCACCGTGCCGTCGGCAATGCCGAGCGACTTGGCCAGCTCATCGTTCACCTCAGGCAGGTGAGCGGCTTCCAGCTTGTTGATGGTGACCATGAAATCAGCGGTTTTGCCCGCCACATCTTTGCCGTGGTAGTCGGCCGGGAAAGCCAGGGGGAAGGTCTTGCTCTCGCCCGACTTCATGCCCACCACGGCTTCTTCAAATTCTTTGAGCATCTGGCCTTCACCGACCAGGAATTGGAAGGCTTCGGCTTTGCCACCAGCGAAGGGTTCGCCGTCAATCTTGCCTTCAAAGTCCACCGTCACGCGGTCGCCGGTTTGCGTGGCGGCATCCATGGCGCGCTGGGCAAAGGTACGGCGCTGCTTACGCAGGATGTCCAGCGTTTTGTCAATGGCGGCATCGCCCACTTCGGCAGAAATTTTTTCAACCGTGGCCGTGGCCAGGTCGCCGATTTTGACTTCAGGATAGACCTCAAACACCGCATCAAACGCCACCTCACCCGTTGGTGCGCCTTCTTTTTCGGTGATGCGGGGCTGGCCTGCCACGCGCAGTTTGGCCTCGTTGGCGGCGGTGGCAAACGCCTCGCCCACTTTGTCGTTCATCACTTCGTAGTGAACCGAATAGCCGTAGCGCTGGGCCACCACATTCATGGGCACTTTGCCGGGGCGAAAACCGTCCATCTTCACTGTTTTGGCCATGCGCTTAAGGCGCGAATCAACTTCAGACTGGATCACGGTCACGGGAAAGCTCAACGTAATTTTGCGTTCCAGCTTCTCAAGGGTTTCAACAGTAATGGACATGGCTCTCTCACTCCTAAAATAAAAATGCAGAGCTGGGCGCTAACGGATAACGATAACGCTCAGCCGACTGCTCTAAAAAAATGGTGCGCGGGGGGGGACTCGAACCCCCACATCCTTGCGGACGTCAGGACCTAAACCTGGTGCGTCTACCAATTTCGCCACCCGCGCAACAAAACAAAAAGGGGAGGCCAGCAAAGACCACCCCCGTGAAATCGGTCAGTCGATGATTTTAACCTGTGGCGACCAGCTTTAAATGGCTTGTGTGCGCTGTAGTTTCAGGCCGCACCATCTCCCCCATCGAAGCGCCATTTGCCCCTACCACGTAGTCGGCTTTGTTCTGACTCACAAACCGGAGCAAGGCCTCTGATGGCAAGGGTTTGCTGAAGTAGTAGCCCTGCACCACGGGACAACGGATGCGTTTCAAGGTGTGGATTTGTTCCAGGGTCTCCACCCCTTCGGCCACCACGTCCAGCCCCAGGTCGGCCGACAACCGAATCGTGGCCTTGCATATCGCCAAAGTACCCGGGTCGGTTTCAATGTTTTGAATCAATGATTTATCCAGTTTGAGCCGCGTCACGGGCAACTCTCTGAGGTAGCTGAGCGAAGAATAACCCGTGCCAAAGTCGTCAATCGACAAATGCACGCCCATCATCCGCAAATGGCGCATCTGCTCAATCGCTTTCTTGGGGTTCTTGAACATCACCCCCTCGGTGACCTCCAACTCCAACAAGGCGGACGGTAAAGCGTACTGCGCTAAAACCCCGTGAACTTTGGACAAAAACGCCTCGGCCTCAAACTGCCGGGGTGACACGTTGACCGACATGCGCAGCCCCGTCACGCCTGCGTCCAACCACTGCCGCAGTTGGCGACAGGCCGCGTTTAAAACCCAATCGCCCAAAGGCAGGATCAAGCCACTTTCTTCGGCTGCTGCAATAAAACTGAGCGGCGGCACCAAACCTTTGACAGGGTGTTGCCAACGCACCAAGGCCTCCACACCGCACACCTGCCCGCTGAGCACATCAATTTGTGGCTGATAGTGCAAGATGAATTCATCTCTCATCAGCGCATCTTTCATGTCTTGCTTCAAGGCCATGCGATTCAGGTTGGATTGGTTCATATCGGCCGTGAAGAACTGGTAGCCCCCCTCCCCCAGTTCTTTGGCGTGGTACATGGCCAGATCGGCATTGGTGCGCAGCTCTGCGAGGCTGCGACCATCGGCCGGGCTGATGGCAATGCCAATGCTGGCACTGGAGCTGATCGTTTTACCCGCCAAGAGAAACGGCTCGCGCAAGCTGGCGGCAATTTTTTCAGCCACCACACCCACGGCCCCTTGGCCTTCAACGCCCGTTAACACAACGACAAATTCGTCCCCCCCTAAGCGCGCCACGATGTCGCACTCTCGCACGCTGGCGCGCAGGCGATGCGCCACTTCGATCAGCAGTGCATCGCCAATCTCGTGCCCCAGGGTGTCGTTCACCTGTTTGAATTTATTCAAGTCCATGAACAGCATGGCCACTTTCTCTTGACGCCGCGCCGCCGTGAGCAGCATTTGCTGGCTGCGGTGGTGAAAGGCAAAACGGTTGAGCAGGCCTGTGAGCACATCGTTCATGGCCAGGCTCTCCAACTCCTCTTGGGATTTGCGCAAATCAGCCAAAGGTTTGAACTTTAAAAACAAGAAAAACCCCAGCGCTAACAGCAGGGAAATCGTGCCCACCATCAAGGTGTCCAGCAACAAGGGGACTTGTGAGCGGGTGATGGTCAATTGCGCCACGACTTGGCCTGCGTCGTAAATCTTGTCACTGGCCGTGAAATAAAAGGGGCCATCCAGCGGGTCAGCATACTGCGCCACTTCTTCACCCGACAAGTTATGTACCGCACGGATTTCAGGGGTGTCGTCGCCAGCGCGGCTTCGCAAAATCTGCTCCAGACCAACCGTCATGGTTTGCCAGAGTTCGGGGTTGCGGTTGACCAACTCGGTGATGCTTTGCGCATGAATTTGCGCCTCCACCGCCAGATTGGCACGCTCAGATTTGACGCCACCCACATAGATGACCAAGGGCGGCATCAAGGCCAAACACAAGGACAAAATAGCCGCCAAAAGCAAGGTCAGCTGCTCTGTGCTGAGTGTTGTTTTCATGGTGTCTCTCCTGGTCGGTTGCTATTTTTGAGCCATCAGCGTTTTAGGCACAGCGACACTGCCCCATTGCGCCAACAGCCCATTGCCTTCGGTCGAGCGGACAAACTCCACAAACCGTTTGACCAAGGCGGAAGACCGTTTGGGGTCATGCGCTACATACAAGGGCTTGAAGTAGGGGTATGTTCCGTTTTTCAAATGGGCCAGGGTGGGCTCTACCCCGTTGATTGCCATAACATTGACTTGACTTTCAGGTGTGCGCGCGATCACCGCCAAAGTGGTCGAGCAAAGACTGCCCTTGACCCGCGGCACCATCTCCATCGTTTCATCTGACGTGATCGCCAAAGAAAGGCCTTTGCGCTTGTGCGCGGCGGCAATGGCCATGCCCATCTCGGGCGAAGACTTGGAAAAAATCAAAGTGTCAGCATCTCTCACCGGTCGCAGCACTAAGCGAATGGGGCTGCCATCAGGCCACTTGGTGAGCCGTCCAGCATAGATATCGGTGATGTCCGAGTAGCTCAAGCCTTTGACATCCGGCTTGTTGGCAACGAACAGGAGTGGCGTGCGGGCGTACTCTGCGACCTCGATGCCTGAGGCGTTTTCATTCTCAAAAGGCAGTCGGGTCGCCAGGCCAATGTGCAGCACACCATTGGCCACCCCCTTGATGCCCCCTGAAGTTCCCGCATTTGGGAGCACCTCGTACTGAAAATCAGGGTGGGTCTTTTTGAAGGCATCGGCCAGGGCGCGCATGCTGCCCATGGCCGAGCCCGCCCCGCCAATCAGCACCCGCTCAGCCCGCACCAGGCCTGGGGCCAGCAAAATTACAAACCAAAGCACCACCAGTGCGGCGGACAGCCAAGACCGGGCTGAAGCGGATAATTTTTTAGGGCTCATGATGGTTCCTTCCTTCCCCTGCTCTATCGGCAGGTGAGGGAAGGAAGTTGAGCCCAATTCAGTAAAGACGCGCTAAACAGCCTCTCGCTTCACCCGAAACCACGCCGCATACATGGCCGGCAAGGCCAGCAGGGTCAACACGGTAGCCACCATCAGCCCGCCCATGATGGCCACGGCCATGGGTCCCCAGAACACCGAGCGCGACAGGGGAATCATGGCCAGCACCGCCGCCGCAGCGGTGAGCACAATCGGGCGCAGACGACGCACCGCGCTCTCCACAATCGCGTCCCAGGCGGGCACACCCCGGGCGCGGTCTTGCTCAATCTGGTCAAGCAGAATGACCGAGTTGCGCTGGATCATGCCCATCAGGGCAATCACCCCGAGCAGCGCCACAAAGCCAAAGGGCCGGTTCAGCGCCAGCAGCGCCGCCGCCACGCCCGCCATGCCCAAGGGCCCGGTGAGGAAGACCAGCATGGCGCGGCTGAAGCTGTGCAGTTGCAGCATCAGCAGCGTGAAGGTCAGGAACAACATCAGCGGCACACCGGCCACGATAGAACCCGTGCCCTTGCTGCTCTCCTCCACCGCACCCGCGACGTCAATGCGGTAGGCGTTGTGCCCAGCGGCATGCCAGCTCGCCTCAAGCTTGCGCAGGGCAGGCAGCAACTCGGCAGTGACTGTCGCGCCCTGCAAGCCCTCGGCCGTGTCGCCCTGCACGGTGATGCCGTATTCGCGGTTTTCACGCCACATCACCCCGGGCTCCCAGCCCAGCACGGGGCGGGCGATTTGGGTCAAGGGAATGGCTCGACCCGAAGTCGTTGACACATAGGCGTTGGCCAGATCCGTCATGGCATTGCGTTCGTCCAGCGGCTGGCGCAGCACGATGTCGATGAGCTTGTCACCCTCTCGGTACTGCGCCACCGTGGTGCCAACCAGCGTGGTGCGCGTGGCCTGCGCAAGCGACTGGCTGCTGACGCCCAGCGCACGCGCCTTGGCCTGGTCGATGTCCAGGCGCAAAACCTTCACTGACTCGTTCCAGTTGTCGTTCACCCCGCGCATGTTCGGGCTGGCGCGCAGAATGGCCTTGGCCTCGTCGGCCCGCTCGCGCAGCACAGTCGGGTCGGCCCCCACCACGCGAAACTGCACCGGGTAGGGCACGGGCGGGCCGTTGGGCAGCAGCTTGACACGGCCCCGCACCTCAGGGAACTCGGTGGCCAGCAGCGCGGGCAGCTTAACGCGCAGCGCCTCGCGCACCTTCAGGTCAGCGGGCATGACGATGAGCTGCGACACATTGCTCTGAGGGAACACCTGGTCCAGCGGCAGATAAAAACGCGGCACACCTGAGCCCACCCAGGTGGCGACGGATTCCACTCCGGCCTCGGCCAGCACGCGCTTTTCCACGCGTAGAGTCACGGCCTCATTGCCAACAAAGGAGCTGCCCTCTGGGAACCACAGCTCCACCATCACCTCGGGGCGGCTGGAGTCGGGGAAAAACTGTTGCTGCACCTTGCCCATGCCGACAATGCCCAGCGCAAAAATGAGCAGCGTCGCGCCAATGGTGAGCCAGCGGTGCTGCACGCA
>CANCDA010000050.1 GCA_947374705.1 Comamonadaceae bacterium
AAAATGTTCTCGGCCGCACTCTGGGAGCCGGTGACGATGTGCACTTTGGCTTCCAGGCGCATGCCGCTCATGCCGATGGGGATGCGCACGTCGTGCCCGTCGATCACAAATTCCTGCGGCTCCACCAGCAGCAGGCGCTGGTCGGCCGAGATGTGGATGGCCTTGGCGGTTTCCACCACGCGGGACACGTCGGCTGCAGTCACCTCGCGGTCTTTCACGGCCACCATGCCGCTGGAGTTCATGCCACGGATGTGGCTGCCGGTGATGCCGGTATAGACCCGCGTGATCTTGCAGTCGGCCATCAACTCGGCTTCTTTGAGCGCCTGTTGAATGCTCTGCACCGTGGCTTCGATATTGACCACCACACCGCGCTTGAGGCCATTGCTGGGGGCCACGCCCAAGCCGACCAACCGCAGCTCGCCGCTGGGCAAGACCTCGGCCACCACCGCCATGACTTTGGCGGTGCCGATGTCCAGGCCAACGACCAGGTCTTTGTATTCTTTTGCCATAAGGTAGGTCCTGCTGTTCCTGTGTTCTGTTCGCTGTTGCTTCTATTTTTTGGCGGCTTGCGCCCCCGCCACCACGGTGCTCACACCGCGCAAGCGAAGGGCATAGCCCTGCTCGTGCCGCAAATCTGCCGACTGCAAGGCCGTGACCGTGCGGCCATAGCGGGCGGTGACTTGCGTCAGCGTCGCCAAGAAGGGCTGGACGCGGGCCACCACTTCGTCTTCGCTCCCGCGCCCCAGTTCCAGCACGGCCCCGCTGTCCAGCTCGGCGCGCCAACTGCCACGCCCGGTCAGCTCCAGTTGATCCACGTTCAAATCCAGGCGCTCAAATACGGGCTGTAGCGCGCGGTACATGGCCAGCACTTGCGCGGCCTGCTCGGGTGAGCCGCTCAGGCGAGGCAAGCTGTCTTGATCGACCTCACCGGTGTTGGCCTCAAACACCTCGCCAAAGCTGTTGATGAGGGTGGATTCACTCTCTGCCCCCCAATAGGCCACCGCCTGATGCTCTTGCAAGATGACGTTCAGACGATTGGGGAACTCACGCCGCACCTGCGCGTTGCGCACCCAGGGCACGGCCTCAAACGCGCGCCGCGCTACGGCCAAATCCAGCGTAAGGAAAGTGCCGCTCAAATGCGGTGCCACGTTGGCGCGCAGGGTGAGCGCGTTGTTGTGGCTCACGTCGCCCGTCACCGTGATGCCACGCAAGGCGAACTGCGCATGCTGCGTGACCCAGCTGACCGACACCCACAAGACGAAAGCCACGAACGCGACCAGCAGCCCCTTGACCGCCAGGTTCATGAGCTTCACATCCATCGGTGTGGTCGGGGCGTTTGTCATGCGCCTGTCCCTGCGTAATCGCGCGTGGCCGATGCCAGCAACAGCACACACAAGTCTTCATAGCTGATGCCTGCCGCGCGGGCCGACATGGGTACGAGCGAATGGCCGGTCATGCCGGGCGAGGTGTTGATCTCCAGCAAATAGGGCTGGCGCGTGCGGGCGTCAATCATCACATCGGCCCGCGCCCAGCCCCTGCACCCCAGCACCGCGTAGGCCTTGAGCACCAGCGCTTGGATGGCGGCCTCTTCACCGGCGGGCAGGCCGCAGGGCACGAGGTACTGGGTGTCGTCGGTGAAGTATTTGTTGTTGTAGTCGTAGTTGCCTTCAGGTGCCACGATACGGATCACCGGCAGCGCGCGCGCCGCTGATCCGCTGCCCAGCACCGGCACAGTGACCTCGTCGCCGCTGACGAACTGCTCGCACAGCACCAGCGTGTCGTCCTGCGCGGCCAGGGCGAAGGCGGCGGCGCAGTCCTCCAGCCGCAAGACCTTGGTCAGGCCAATGGATGAGCCCTCGCGTGCGGGTTTGACGATCATGGGCGCGCCCAATTGCGCAAACGCCGCTTCACAGTCGGCTGCACTGTTCACCTGCTGCCAACCCGGTGTGGGCAGGCCCTCAGACAGCCAAATGCGCTTGGTCATGACTTTGTCGATGGCAATGCTAGAGGCCATCACGCCTGAGCCGGTGTAGGGGATGCCCAGCAACTCCAGCGCACCTTGCACCGTGCCGTCTTCACCAAAGCGACCATGCAGGGCGATGAAACAGCGCGCAAAACCCTCAGTTTTTAGCTCGCTCAAGTCACGCTGCGAGGGGTCAAAGGCATGGGCATCGACACTTTGCTCCTGCAAGGCCTTGAGCACGCCTGTTCCCGACATGATGGAGATGTCTCTCTCGGCGGACGACCCACCCAATAAAACAGCCACTTTGCCTAAATCCATCACGCTCATAGTCCCCTCCCCTCATGCGCCAGCAGCTCTGAAATTTGCAGCAAGTCCAGCACCTTGCCGGGCACTGCACCCATGGAGCCCGCGCCCATGCAGATCACCACATCACCCGCGCGTGCGTTGTCCACAATCGCCTGCGGCATGGCGGCGATATCGTCCACAAACACCGGCTCCACCTTGCCTGCCACGCGCAGCGCTCGCGCCAGGGCCCGGCCATCGGCGGCGACGATGGGCGCTTCACCGGCGGCATAGACCTCGCCCAGCAGCACAGCGTCGGCCTGACCAATGACCTTGACGAAATCTTCAAAGCAATCGCGCGTGCGGGTGTAGCGGTGCGGCTGAAAGGCCAGCACCAAGCGCCGCTCGGGGAAAGCCCCACGCGCCGCGCTCAAGGTGGCGGCCATCTCCACCGGGTGGTGGCCGTAGTCGTCAATCAAAGTGAAGGTGGCACCGCCTTGCGCCGCTGCGCCGTTTTCTTGCACAGGCAAATCGCCATAGCGCTGAAAGCGGCGTCCCACGCCTCGGAACTCGGCCAGGGCTTTTTGAATGGCACTGTCGCTCACATCCAGCTCGGTCGCCACGGCAATGGCAGCCAAGGCGTTGAGCACGTTGTGGCGACCGGGCAAGTTCAACACCACCGGCAAGTCGGCTAGGGTGACACCGTTGCGCCGCTGCACGGTGAAGTGCATCTGAGCGCCCACCGCGCGCACGTCCACCGCGCGCACCTGCGCACCTTCTTCAAAACCGTAGCTGGTGATGGGGCAGGTGACTTGCGACACGATCTCGCACACGGCGGCATCGTCGGTGCACAAAATCGCCGTGCCGTAAAACGGCATGCGGTGCAGAAAATCAACAAACGCGCGCTTGAGCCGCGCAAAGTCGTGGCCATAGGTCTCCATATGGTCGGCGTCGATATTCGTCACCACGGCCATCACCGGCAGCAGGTTGAGGAAGGACGCGTCGGACTCGTCAGCCTCCACCACGATGTAGTCGCCACTGCCCAGCCGTGCATTGGCTCCGGCGCTGTTCAGGCGTCCGCCGATGACGAAAGTCGGGTCCAGCCCGCCCTCGGCCAGCACACTGGCCACCAGACTGGTGGTGGTGGTCTTGCCGTGTGTGCCCGCAATGGCGATGCCTTGCTTGAGGCGCATCAACTCGGCCAGCATGAGGGCGCGCGGCACGATGGGAATATGGCGCTCGCGGGCGGCCAGCACTTCGGGGTTGTCGGCCTTCACCGCGGTGGAGGTGACCACCGCATCCGCATTGGCCACGTGCGCTGCCGCATGACCGATATGGGTGGTGATGCCCAATGCACCCAAGCGCTTGAGGGTGACGCTGTCGCTCAGGTCGGAGCCGGATATCTGGTAGCCCAAGTTGAGCAGCACCTCGGCGATGCCGGACATGCCTGCACCGCCCACGCCGACGAAGTGAATGTGCTTGATGGCGTGCTTCATCGGGTCAACTCCTCACACGCGGCCACGACCTGTGCGGTGGCCTCGGTTTTAGAAAGTGTTTGGGCCTGTCGCGCTTTAGGCAGCAGCGCTGATCGTTCTATGGTTTGCAACATGTCGGCTAATTTTTCAGGGGTCAATTCAGTTTGTGGCAACAGCCAGGCGGCATCGGCATCCACCAGGAAGCGGGCGTTGTGGGTCTGGTGGTCGTCCACCGCAAAGGGGAAGGGCACGAACACAGCGGCCACGCCGACGGCGGCAATCTCCATCACTGTGCTGGCCCCGGCGCGGCAGATCAACAGATCGGCCTGGGCCATGGCCTGGGCGGTGTCGGTGATGAAGGGCGTCAGCTCGGCCTGTACACCCGCAGCCGCGTAGTTGGCGCGCAGCGCGTCGATCTGCAAGGCCCCGCTTTGGTGGGTGACTTGCGGGCGCTGCGGTGTTGGGATCAGCGCCAAGGCACGCGGCAGTACTTCATTCAGTGCCTTGGCCCCCAGACTGCCACCCAACACCAGCACCCGCAACGGGCCGGTGCGGTCTGCAAAACGCGTGGCGGGGTCAGGTTGCTGCAAGAAAACTTGACGCAAGGGGTTGCCCACCCACTGGCCTTTTTTCAGTACGTCAGGGAAGGCGGTGAACACACGGTCAGCGACTGCTGCCAGCACGCGGTTGGCCAGACCCGCCACCGAATTTTGCTCGTGCAGCACCAGGGGTTTGCCCAGCAGCACACTCATCAAGCCTGCGGGAAAAGTGATGTAGCCGCCCAGGCCCACCACCACGTCGGGGCGAACGCGGCGCAGCACCGCGATGCTTTGCGCAAAGGCCTTGAGCAGACGCAGTGGCAACAGGGCCAGCGTGAGGGTGCCCTTGCCGCGCACGCCGGAGAAATCAATCGTCTCAAAGGCAAAGCCTTGCGGCGGCACGAGTTGGCTCTCCATGCTGGGGTTTTCCGCACTGCCGGACGCGCCCAGCCAATGCACGCGCCAACCACGTTCGCGCAGCGCTTGTGCCACGGCCAAGCCGGGGAAGATGTGACCGCCGGTGCCACCGGCCATGATGAGTGCGCACTTGCTCATAGTCGCCCCCCGTGCATAAGCTGTCGGCTCTCAAAATCAATGCGCAGCACCACCGCCAAAGCCACCAGATTAATAAGAATGGCAGACCCGCCGTAGCTCATGAGCGGCAGGGTCAAGCCTTTGGTCGGCAGTGCGCCCAGGTTCACCCCCATGTTGATGAAGGCCTGAAAGCCCATCCAGATGCCCACGCCTTGGGCCACCAGACCGGCAAACACGCGGTCTAACGCGATGGCTTGGCGTCCGATGTGCATGATGCGGCGCGTCATCCACAAGAACAAACCGATCACACTGAGCACGCCGATCAGACCGAACTCTTCGCCAATCACGGCCAGCAAAAAGTCGGTGTGCGCCTCGGGCAACCAGTGCAGTTTTTCCACGCTACCACCCAGCCCAACGCCAAAAATTTCGCCACGGCCAATGGCGATCAAGGAGTGCGACAACTGGTAGCCCTTGCCCAGAGCGTGCTTCTCATCCCAGGGGTTAAGGTAGGCAAAAATGCGCTCGCGCCGCCACTCGCTCAGGGCGATCATCAAGCCGAAGGCCACCACCAAAATAGCCGCAATCACAAAGAACATGCGGGCATTGACGCCGCCCAAAAACAAGATGCCCATGGCGATCACCGCAATCACCATGAAGGCGCCCATGTCGGGCTCGGCCAACAGCAGCAGGCCCACCACGGCCACCGCCACGCCCATGGGGACGACGGCTTTGAAGAATTTTTCCTTCACGTCCATCTTGCGCACCATGTAGTCGGCGGCGTAGAGCAGCATGGCGAACTTGGCCAGCTCCGAGGGCTGGAAGTTCATCACCCCCAGCGATATCCAGCGGCGTGCGCCGTTGACGCCTTTGCCGATGAAGGGGATCAACACCGCCATCAAGAGCACGAGCGAGGCGACGAACAACCACGGCGCCATCTTCTCCCAGGTGCTGATCGGGATTTGAAACGCCATCAGCCCTGCCACCACCGCCACCACCAGAGAAAAGAAGTGCCGCGTGAGAAAGTGGGTGTGCGCGTAGCGGGCAAACTTGGGGTTGTCGGGCATGGCGATGGAGGCCGAGTACACCATCACCAGCCCCCAAGCCAACAAGGCCAGCGTGACCCAGACCAGGGCTTGGTCAAAGCCCCACAGACGAGAGGGTGCGGCCAGTGTGGCGTTCATACCAACCCTCCGTCCATCAGCCCAGCTTCGTCAGCCAGCACCCGCACGGCTTCGCAAAACACACGGGCGCGGTGCTCGTAGTTGTCAAACATGTCCAGGCTGGCGCAGGCGGGTGAGAGCAGCACCGCGTCGCCGCTGTGCGCGTGTTGGTTGGCCAGGGTCACGGCCTGTGCCATGTCGCTGGCATCGAACAACGGCACGCCTGTGCCCTCCAGCGCCGTGCGGATGAGCGCGGCATCCCGCCCGATCAAGACCACAGCGCGGGCATGGCGGGCCACTGGCGCGGCGAGTGGGGAAAAGTCTTGCCCCTTGCCGTCGCCACCCAAAATCACGATGAGCTTACGGGCTGTACCGGCCCCTTCATCCGCCTCGCCCAAACCGAGCAAGGCCGCAACAGTCGCGCCCACATTCGTGCCCTTGCTGTCGTCAAAATACTCCACGCCGTTGAGGATGGCCACCGACTCCACCCGATGCGGCTCGCCCCGGTACTCGCGCAGGCCGTAGAGCATGGGGGCCAGGGTGCAGCCTGCGGCTTGCGCCAAGGCCAGCGCAGCCAGTGCGTTGGTGGCATTGTGGCGACCGCGAATGCGCAAGGCGTCGGCGGGCATCAGGCGCTGGATGAAGACCTCTTCTTCCACGCTGTTTTTGCGCTTCTTGATCGTCTCGTCCGCCTCTTGCGCGCGCACCAACCAAGTCATGCCATTGACGTTCTCGATACCGTAGTCACCGGGGCGCTGCGGCAGCGTGGCCCCGAAGGTGATGTGTTCGCGAAGTACTGCAGCCTGAAACGCTTTGCCCTTGGTCGCAGGCGGCAGCATGGCCATCACAGCTGCGTCGTCGCGGTTGAGCAGCATCAAACCGGTCGATCCAAAAATGCGGGCCTTGGCATCGGCGTAATGCTGGACTGTGCCATGCCAATCCAGGTGGTCTTGCGTCACGTTCAACACTGCGCCTGCGGTGGGCTCAAATTGGTTCACACCGTCGAGCTGAAAGCTGGACAGCTCCAGCACCCAGACGTCGGGCAGGCTCTGCGCAGCGAGGTGTTCACTCAAGGTGTCGAGCAGCGTGGGGCCGATGTTGCCCGCCATCGCCACGGTCTTGCCCGCGCGCGCCACCAGTTGCGTGGTGAGTGAGGTCACCGTGGTCTTGCCATTGGTGCCGGTGATGGCCAGCAACTTGGGGGCGTAGTTTTGCGAGGCTTTAAGGACTTGCAGGCCTTCAAAAAACAAATCCAATTCACCGCCCAGCCAAACACCACTGGCGCGAGCCGCGTCAGCCACAGGCGCAATCTCTGCGGGCGACAAACCCGGGCTGCGCAACACCAGGCGCACCGGCGTGCCCTCCACCAACGCCGCCGTGAAGGCCCCGGCGATGAAGTTCACTTGCGGCCATTCGCTGCGCAAGGGGTTGAGCTGCGGCGGTGCAGCGCGCGTGTCGGCCACCGTCACGCTCGCCCCGTGACGCGCGCACCAACGCGCCATCGCCAGCCCGGACGCACCGAGGCCGAGGATGAGGACGTGTTGGTCTTGGAGTTCGATCACGCTGCTTCTCGTTTCTTGTATTGCGCTTATCTCAACTTCAAGGTGGACAGGCCCACCAAGCACAGCAGCATGGTGATGATCCAAAAACGCACCACGACCTGTGTTTCTTTCCAACCGCTTTTCTCAAAGTGGTGGTGCAGCGGAGCCATCTTGAGGATGCGCCGACCCGTGCCATATTTTTTCTTGGTGTACTTGAACCAGCTCACCTGCACCATGACCGAGAGCGCCTCCACCACAAAGATACCGCCCATGATGGCCAGCACAACTTCTTGGCGCACGATGACGGCAATCGTGCCCAACGCCGCACCCAAAGCCAGCGCGCCCACGTCGCCCATGAAGACCTGTGCCGGGTGCGCGTTGAACCACAAAAACGCCAAGCCTGCACCGGCCATGGCGGCACAGAAAATCAGCAACTCACCCGCGCCGGGGATGTGCGGCAAGAACAAGTATTTGGAGAACACCGAGCTGCCCGTGACATAGGCAAACACGCCGAGCGCAGAGCCCACCATCACCACCGGCATGATGGCCAAGCCGTCGAGTCCATCCGTCAAATTCACGGCATTGCTAGAGCCCACGATCACAAGGTAGGTCAAGAGCACAAATCCAAACACGCCCAGCGGGTAGCTGATCTCTTTGAAGAAGGGCAGCAAGAGGCCGGCCTTGGGCGGCAGGCTCAGATCAAAACCCGACTGCACCCATTTGAAGAACAACTCCAGCACGCGCATATTGCTGTTCTCCGAAATGCTGAACACCAGGTAAAGCGCGGCCACCAAGCCAATCACTGATTGCCAAAAATACTTCTCGCGCGAGCGCATGCCCTCAGGGTCTTTGTTGACCACCTTACGCCAGTCATCGACCCAGCCAATGGCCCCAAAGCCCAGGGTGACCAAGAGCACGATCCAGACAAAGCGGTTGCTCAGGTCAAACCACAGCAGAGTCGAGACCGCGATGGACAGCAAAATCAACACGCCGCCCATGGTGGGTGTGCCGCTTTTGACAATGTGCGTCTCCATGCCGTAGCTGCGCACCTGCTGGCCAATCTTGAGTTCCGTCAGGCGGCGAATCACGTAGGGGCCTGCGATCAGCCCCATGAGCAACGCCGTGAGTGCGGCCATGACGGCGCGAAACGTCAGATACTGGAATACACGGAAAACTCCGAACTCGGGCGACAGGCTTTGCAACCACTGGGCGAGGCTAAGCAGCATGGTGAGCGTCCTTGTCGTTATGGTTTGCGTTGTTGTTTTGAGCGCTGGCCGTGATGGCTTGCACCACCCGCTCCATCTTCATGAAGCGAGAGCCCTTGACCAGCACGCTGGCCAGCTTGGGCAGCTGCATTAGCACCGCTGTGTTCAGCGCGTCGATGTCGGCGAAGTGCTGAGCCCCTGCTCCTCCCGCTGGCACAGCGGTGATGGACAAGCCCATCTGCTCGCCCAAGCCAAACAAGGTGTCGATGCCGCACGCTTGCGCGTAGGCCGTCACTTCGGCGTGGAACTGGGGGCCCTCGTTGCCCACCTCACCCATGTCGCCCAACACCAGCAAGCGCGGTCCAGGCAGGCCGGCCAACACGTCAATGGCAGCGCGCACCGAGTCCGGATTGGCGTTGTAGCTGTCGTCCACCAGCGTGAGAGTGTGGCTGGGCAGCACCACGCTCAAGGCGCGTGAACGCCCCTTAACGGGCTCAAAAGCCTCCAGCCCGCGTGCAATATCGGCCAGCGGCACACCGGCGACCAGCGCACAGGCGGCGGCGGCCAGCGAGTTCTTCACGTTGTGCAGTCCTGCCACGTGCAAACGGTAGCTCAGGCGGCCCACGGGGGTGTGCGCTTGCACCGCCCAGGCCTCACCCGCCCACACCGGCGGTGCGCAGTACACATCGGCGTATTGCGGGTCAGCACTCGCTTGCAGGGCAAAGTCCGCTTGCGGGTGCAGGGCGAAGCGCTGGTGCGCGCGTGCACCGTTCATCGTTAGCCACAGTGGGCTGAAGGCATCGTCCGCCGGGAACACGGCCACGCCGTTGGCCCCTAAGGCCTCGATGACTGCGCCATTTTCCTGCGCCACCGCCTGCGTGTTGGCCATGAACTCCAGATGCTCGCGCTGTGCGTTATTGACCAGCGCCACCGTAGGGCGCGCGATATCGGACAGCACTTTGATTTCACCAGGGTGGTTCATGCCCAGCTCGACTACGGCCACCTCGTGCTGTGCGTTCAAGCGTAGCAGGGTCAGCGGCACGCCAATGTCGTTGTTGAAGTTGCCTTGCGTGGCCAACATGGCCTGCGGCTTGAAGGCGCTCAAAATCGCCGCAATCATTTGCGTGACCGTGGTCTTGCCGTTGCTGCCGGTGACCGCGATCAAAGGCAGCTTGAACTGCGCGCGCCAGCCTGCGGCCAGCTCGCCCAAGGCGCGTTTACTGTCCGCCACCACGAGTCCCGGCAAACCGGCTCTGGCCAATGCGGCGTGGGCTACATCTCCCTGGCACAGCGCGGCAACAGCGCCCTTGGCCTTGGCCTCGGCCAGGTAGTCGTTGCCGTCAAAGCGGTCACCCTTGAGAGCCACAAAGAGATCACCCTGCATCAGACTGCGGGTGTCGGTGTGCACACGCTGTACGGTGATGCTGGCATCACCAACGATTTGCACGCCGGTGATCCACTGCGCCGCTTGTTTCAAGGTCATCATGCGCACGCCCCTTGCTGAGAAGCAACTCGGCGCTGCAAAGCCAATTGCAAGCCTTGTTGCGCGTGCAACCGGTCTGAGAAGGGGTAACGCACACCGGCCACGTCCTGCTCTTGCTCGTGGCCTTTGCCTGCGATCAGAACCACGTCATTTGCGTTCACCTCGGCCAGCGTCTGGGCGATGGCCAGCGCCCGGTCGGCCTGCACCTTCACGTGGGCATTGCCCTCAAGGCCCAACAGAATTTGACTGATGATGACCTCGGGCTTTTCATGGCGCGGATTGTCACTGGTCACCACGACCCTGTCGGCCTCTTTGGCGGCTACCGCACCCATCAACGGGCGCTTCAAGGCATCACGCCCACCGCCACAACCAAACACGCACCAGAGCTGCCCGCCACGTTGCGCAGCCAAGGGGCGCAAGGCCTGCAAGGCCTTGGCCAGTGCGTCAGGGGTGTGTGCGTAATCCACCACCACCAAAGTTACCATCACGCTTGCCACATCGTGTGCTGCGCGGCCCGGCGCGGCGGCCTCCGCACCGTCATCCGCATGGACCAATTCCAGACGACCTGGGACAGAGCGCAGGTTGGTACAGGCGGCAACAGCGTCACCCAAGGCCACGCCTAGCGTGCGCATGGCGGCAATGACACCTAGCAAATTACTGACGTTGAAGTGACCGATGAGGGCGGTTTGCAGTGCATGGCTTTGCTCTTCCTCACTCACCGTGAAACGCAGGCCTTGTGTGCCCAGGCTGATGTCACGCGCTTGCAAGCGAGCTGGTCTTTGGGTTGACACCGTCCAGAGATCGAGTGATTGTGAGGTCTGTGTTGGGGCTAAGGTTTCAGCCAGCACTGCGCCCTGCTCATCGTCCAGATTGATCACCGCAGCTTTCAAGCCCGGCCAGTCAAACAACTCGGCCTTGGCCTGCCAGTACTCGGCCATGCTGCCGTGATAGTCCAGGTGGTCTTGCGTGAAGTTGGTGAAAACAGCCGTATGAATACGGGTGCCGTCCAAGCGTCGCTCTTGCAGGCCGATGGAGGACGCCTCCACCGCGCAGGCCTGTAAACCCTCATCCACAAAGCGGCGTAGCGTGTGCTGAAACAGCACCGGGTCGGGGGTGGTCAAACCGGTGCTGATGACGCCCGCCAGGGGCGCGCCAGTTTCAGCCACACGACCCATGCCCAAGGTGCCCACCAGACCGCAAGGGCGCGCAGGTGTCAGGCGCGACAGGGCTTGGGCCAGCCACCAGGCGGTAGAGGTTTTACCATTGGTGCCGGTGACGGCCAGCACGTCGAGTTGGGTGGAGGGTTGCTCAAAGTAGGCCGCTGCAATGGGGCCGCTGGCGGCTTTGAGTTGCGCGTAACAGGCCACCACCTCCGGGTTCGATTCACTATTAAATTGATAGCTACTTATGCCCGTCTTTTCTACAATACAGGCACTTGCGCCTTGCAAGATGGCCGCAGGAACATGGGCTCTGGCGTCACTGGAAGCACCGGGCCAGGCGATGAAACCGTCACCCGTGTGCACTTGGCGACTGTCGGTCTTGAGCGTGCCGGTGACGTGGGCACGCAGCCACTGCGCGGCTTGCTCGGGGTTGTGGAGTTCTTGCATCAGAAACTCTCTTCCACGGCTTGAGCCACGATTTGCGGCTTGACCGCCATATCGGGTTGAATACCCAACAAACGCAGAGTCTGCTGCACGGTCTGGCTGAACACGGGCGCGGCCACATCGCCACCGAAGTATTTGCCAGCCGAGGGCTCGTCAATCATCACGGCGACCACAATACGCGGCTGCTCAATGGGCGCGATGCCGACGAAGAAGCCCCGGTATTTTTTGTCGGCGTAGCCGCGCCCCTCTTGTTTGTGGGCCGTGCCGGTTTTGCCGCCAACCGAGTAGCCCATCGTTTGCGCTTTAGGGGCCGTTCCACCAGGGCCAGTCACCAGATGCAGCATGTTTCGTACCGCCGTGGCGTTGCGCGCCTGCATGACGCGCACACCGGCAACCGCATCCTGGTTAGCTTTGAGCAGGGTGACGGGCACCAGTTCACCATCACGGGCGAATACGCTGTAAGCATGTGCGAGCTGGAACAGGCTGGAGGACAAACCGTAGCCATAGCTCATGGTCGCTTGCTCAATCGGGCGCCAAGTTTTGTAAGCGCGCAGACGGCCACTCACCGCACCGGGGAAAGGCAGCTGCGGTTTCTGTCCAAAGCCAACCTGGCTGTACATCTCCCACATCTCGCGCGGCTGCATTTGCATGGCCATCTTGACCGTGCCCACGTTGCTGGATTTTTGAATGATCTCGTTGACAGTCAGCACACCATGCGGATGGGCGTCGCTGATGGTGGAGCCACCGATAGTGATGCGACCAGGGGCGGTCTGGATCATCGTGGTGGGGGTGACCATGCCTTTTTCCAATGCCAGGGCGGCGATGAAGGGCTTCATGGTGGAGCCGGGCTCAAAGGTGTCAGTTAGTGCGCGGTTGCGCAGCTGCGCGCCGCTCAGGTTTTGCCGCTTGGCGGGAGAGTAACTGGGGTAGTTAGCCAGGGCCAGAACTTCACCGCTCAAAGCGTCCAGCACCACCACGCTACCAGCCTTGGCCTTGTGCTCCAACACCGCGTCACGCAACTGCTGGTAGGCGAAGAACTGCACCTTGCTGTCAATGCTGAGTTGCAGGTCGCGCCCATCGACCGGGGGAACCTCTTCTCCCACCGCTTCGACCACATTACCCAAGCGATCTTTAATGACCCGGCGCGAACCCGCGTGGCCAGCCAGGTTTTTGTTGAACGTGAGCTCAATGCCCTCCTGGCCGTTGTTCTCCACATTCGTGAAGCCCACCACGTGGGCGGCAGCTTCGCCCTCGGGATATTGGCGCTTGTATTCTTTACGTTGGTAAACACCCCGGATTCCCAAAGCAGCAATTTCTTTCGCCACCGATTCGTCCACCTGGCGCTTGAGCCAGACAAAGGTTTTATCCTCGTCTTCTATCTTTTTGTTTAATTCGACCAAGGGCATTTCCAGCAACTGCGCCAGACGCTTGATCTCGGATGGCTTACGCTCCATATCCTCGGGGATGGCCCATAGGCTGGTGGCGGGAACACTGGACGCCAGGATCAAGCCATTGCGGTCCAGAATGCGACCTCGGTTAGCGGGGAGTTCCAATGTGCGTACAAAACGCACTTCGCCCTGCCGCTGGAAGAAGTCATTGGACAGCACTTGGATGTAGGCCGCGCGTGCGGCCAACGCACCAAACGCCAACGCGATGGCCAATACAATCAGCTTACTCCGCCACAATGGCGTCGGACTAACGAGCAAGGGACTAGAGGTGTAGAGAATGCTGCGACCGCTCATGGGGCTCCCCCCGCTGGCGCGCCCTGGCTCACGTAGTGCGTAATGGCAGGGGTGGCTACACGCATCTGCAACTGATCGCGGGCCAGCCGCTCAACCCGCAGTGGCGTAGCTTGAGCGCGCTTTTCAACCTGAAGGCGTTCACTCTCTAACTCCAGCTTACGACCCTGCGTTTTGACCTGATCAATTTCAGTAAATAGGCGACGGGATTCATACTGCACTTGCACCAAGTACAGCGCACTAACCAGCACCGATAAAAGCAGCACTACATTGAGCCTGGTCATGCTGCCGTCCTCAGCGCCACGCGCATGATGGCGCTGCGCGAACGTGGATTGGCGGCGACTTCTGCCACCGAGGGTTTGATGCGGTCTAGCGGACTCAGCTTCATAGCCTTGGGGGGCGCAAACGGTGTGCGGCGGTCATACACCTCACGCGAGTGCTTGGCAATGAACTGCTTGACGATGCGATCCTCGAGCGAATGAAAGCTAATGACCACCAAACGCCCACCGACCTGCAACACATCCAAGCTGGCTTCTAACGCGTGTTGCAGCTCTTCAAGCTCGGCGTTGATGAAAATCCGAAAAGCCTGAAATGTGCGCGTTGCAGGGTTCTGGCCCGACTCGCGGGTTTTGACCGTGTCAGCCACGAGCTCGGCCAATTCGGTGGTGGTTGAAAGAGGGCCCCGTG
>CANCDA010000051.1 GCA_947374705.1 Comamonadaceae bacterium
ATAGAAGGCCCGCACGACTACCTGACCGAAATCCACCCCCAGGCTGAGGCCTTCATCCGCACCCTGGCCGACCACCTGGTTCAAGGTGCCGCCTTCTTCATCGACTACGGCTTCCCCGAGAGTGAGTACTACCACCCGCAGCGCCACATGGGCACTGTGATGTGCCACCGCGCGCACTTGGCAGACACCGATCCGCTAGCGGACGTGGGCCTCAAAGACATCACCGCCCACGTCAACTTCACGGGTATCGCACTGGCCGGGCAAGACGCGGGGCTGGAGGTGCTGGGCTACTGCACGCAGGCGCGGTTTTTGATGAATAGCGGCCTGCTCGACCTGTTGGCACAAGCCGATTTGAAAGAACGCGTCAATGCGCAAAAGCTAATCCTGGAGCACGAGATGGGCGAGCTGTTCAAGGTCATCGGCTTCTACAAGGGCGAACCGTGGGAGGCCATTGGCTTCGCGCAGGGCGACCGTACCCACACGCTCTGAGCCATGATCAACTCCACGGGCTTGTCCCCATGATCCGCTGGCTCATCGTCATCTTTTTCGCGCTGCTGCTGATCAGCGCCTTCACCCCGTGGTTCAAGAAACTCGGCTTCGGTAAGTTGCCCGGTGACCTGCGCTTCACCCTGTTTGGGCGCGAGTTCTTTTTGCCGCTCACCACCACCATTATTTTGAGTTTGGTGGCGAGTGGGATTGCGAAGTTGATTTGATCCACCACGCACCGAAGTAAAAACAGTATGAAAACCACAACTGCTAAAACGAAGGCATTCCAGTCAAACTGGGCCGCATTGAAGAAGGGTCATCACAATGCGATTGGTTTTACCGCTTAATCCCACATGCTGATTGCTTTGAGTGATGCCGCTTTGCTTCATACCCTAGGCTATGTGCTGGGGTTTTTGACAATTGCATCTGCTTTTTCCAGCTGGCAGATAAAAATCCGAAACAAAGGCAAGGCGTATTCCACACTGCACGATCAAATCTGTGCTTGGTGGATATTGACTCCCATTCTTTGGACAACGTTGATGTTTTTCCCGTTCAGTCTTTATGCCTTGCTAGGTTTGATTGCTTGGCTCACGCTTCGTGAACTACAAGCCTATTGGCAGACCCAAAGCGCTAGGATGCCTGTCAGTTTGGCTTTTGTCATCACCATGTTAGGTCTCACTTTTTTACTTCACTTTCAAAACATCTCTGACAGCGTGCAGCAAGATATTCGATGGTTGTTTTATCTATTTTTGATAACGGCTGCGAATGATGTTGCTCAATTTATTTTTGGCAAACTACTGGGTAAAAACTTGATCGCGCCTAAACTCAGCCCCAATAAAACATGGGAAGGCCTTTGGGGCGGCGTGATGCTCTCCTGTGCTTTGTCGGTTGCAATAGGCTTGGCTTTGACATCATTAACTTGGCCGCTTTTGGCAGTGCTGGGTGGCGTACTTGCACTCACGGGTTTTGCTGGTGATCTCTTTTATTCTTCGATAAAACGTCGCATGAGCATCAAAGATTTTTCAAACCTAATCCCAGGGCATGGGGGCATTTTGGACAGGGTCGATAGCCTTGTTTTCACCACGCCTTCGCTCTATTTTTTCCTTACCTCTGTTCACCCCTACTTATGAATCCAGCCAGCCAAACGCTTACCCTCGCCACACAGTGGCAATGCGAAGAATCCGGTTTTAACTCCGCCGATGGTGAGCGATTGTTTTACCGGCACTGGTCGCACAAACTAGCGACAGGAGATTGCACAAGATGCTTTGTTTTTTTGCACCGCGGTCATGAGCATTCTGGACGTATCCAACCCTTGGTGGAGCAGGTGTGCGATGTGGGTGATTTGGCTTTCGCTCACGACGCACGCGGTCATGGTTACTCCCCTGGTGCGCGCGGCGATGCACCTGATTTTCAAACCTTAGTTGCAGATTTGCATGCCTTTGTGCAGCATATTCATGAGCAGTTTGAGATACCGTTTGAAAGCATCTTTGTGATTGCCAACAGCGTTGGTGCTGTCGTGGCATCAACTTGGTTGCATGATTACGCCGTGCCAATTCGAGGCTGCGTCATGATCGCAACCGCCTTTGACATCAAGCTCTATGTGCCGCTGGCTAAACCCGCTTTGCGCCTAGGCATCAAGTTCAACCCCAATCTGTTTGTGACCAGCTACATCGCAGGGCGAATGTTGACCAGTGACCCCGCTCAAGCCGCGGCCTACGATACGGATCCACTGATTGCGAAAAGCATTTCAGCGCGGATATTGTTGCAACTGGCCGATACCTCAAACCGAATCGTGGCAGATGCCCAGGCCATCCACACACCAATCTTGATGCTGTCGGCCGGCAAAGATTACGTGGTTACAGAAAAGCCTCAGCTTGCGTTCTACGCTGGACTTTCGTCCAAGTTAAAGCATTATTTGAAGCTGTCCAACAGTCGTCATGCTGTCCTGTATGAAGCCAAAGCCATACAGCAGCAAGCGATAGATGCCATACGTGAATTTGCTGCATCCTGTTTTGTGGCTCCGTTGCCATCAAGCTCAGAAATGGCTTGTCCAGCACCTGATGGCAAAGGTATTCGCCAATACGAAGCCCTAAAACAAGGGCTGGTTGATGGTTTTGCCATGCGCTGTTTTTATGCGCTTCAACGTGTCTCGCTCAAATACATGGGGCGTTTGAGTCAAGGTATGTCGATTGGTCTCGACCATGGGTTTGACTCGGGCATGTCGCTGGATTACGTCTATAAAAACCGTGCCCAGGGTAAGTTGCTGATTGGTGGCGCGATTGATCGAGGCTATCTGGATGCCATAGGCTGGCGAGGGATTCGACTGCGCAAGACGCAACTGCAAACACTACTCACGCAATCGATCTTGACACATGACTCAAAACAAACACTCCGAATTTTGGATGTCGCTGCCGGGGGTGGCCGCTACGCCCTTGAGGTTTTAAAACGATTTTCAGATCGCGATATCCAATTGGAGTTGCGCGATTTCGATGATGAAAACCTGCGCAATGCCATGCTGCTGGCCCAAGAACTGGGGATTGAGCACAAGGTTAGTTTTAAATGCTGTGATGCGTTTGCAAAGTCGAGCTATGAAGGTCAAGAAAAATACAATATCGTTATCGTGTCAGGTTTGTTCGAGCTGTTTGCCGATAACGCTCCGATTTGCCAAGCACTTGCCGGTATTGCGTCTCAATCTGACAACAAGGCTTTCTTGATCTATACCGCCCAACCATGGCATCCACAGTTGGAACTGATTGCTCAAACGCTGCGCAATCATAAAGACGAGGCTTGGGTGATGCGGCCAAGGCCTCAAATTGAAATGGATGCACTGGTGACCAATGCAGGCTTTGCTAAGACGCAGAGCATGATTGGTCTAGACGCAATCTTTACGGTCTCAGTAGCGGCACGTCAAGACTGATTGATAGGTTGAGCTGCCAAGGCAGACCGTACACGGTTGAAGATTGTCAGCAGGTGCAAGGCGAGGATCAAGACTAAAAATCCATTGATCCAAGCGCCTTTCACGCCGAAACCAACCATCACGGCGAGCACCCCAAATGCAAACGCACGATCACTTTTCCCCATCGGGCCGTCGTGCCTACGCTGACTTCCCACACTGAGCGCCAAAACACCTGAAAATTCCGTCAAAAATGCCGTGAACAAAACGGCCAATAATGTTGATGACGACACGCCAGAGAGGGCGATGAAGGGCAAATAAAGCGCGATATCGGCGATGACGTCGCACAGCTCGTTCAGCAATGCGCCAAACGGCGTTTGCTGTTGGGTGCTTACGGCCAACATCCCGTCAATCGCGTTGCTGGCCATCCGCAATAACAAAACAACGGGCAAACCGAACCAGAGTGGCGTTTGCTCAGGGTTTAAAAATAATGCCGAACCATAGACCGTCAGCAGTAGCGTTGTTCCCACAGTGATTTGATTGGGGCTGACGCCTGTACGGGCTAGACATTTCAAGATTGGCGCTAGCAGTTGCTGGAATTTAGGTTTAATTTGGTAGATGGAGATCATCATCTTCGTCGGGGTGTTGATTGAGGTAATTTTCCAAGTAATGCTTGGCGATGGTTTGCGAACGGGAGAACCCCATGGCACAGTGTACGTAGACAACGTTCTGGGCAGTGATGGCGCTGTGAATGATTTCCATGCACTCATCTAGCGCCGAGCGCGGAATGGTGACGATGTCCAAAATCGGGATGTGTATGTAGTGAGATGATTGCCTTGCCAAACCTTCACGAAGTTCGGGCGATAAGTCAATCACGGTGCAGTCGCTTGGCAATGAACTGAATTCTTTCGCCGTGAGGCAGCGCCCCGCCCACAGTTGCGCCGTATGCCGAACAAAGAGGTCTTTCCGATGAGGCCTTTGCCAGCTTCGCATCAGTCGCCACGTCACCCAATAGCCCATCAAATAGGGAGCGTAGATAAATCGAATCCACCACGGATGGCATCCATTTTTTTTATGCAAAAAGTTTCGGTCTTGACGAAAATAAGCCAGACTAACCAAGCACAAACTAGCGCACAAATATAAGGTTAACCCACGTGGTAAAAACAGAAGACCAAGGATAAAGCAACAAATTGAAGCCACAAAATAATAGAACGCAACGGGTGGATCGACCGTCGAACTCATGCAAGCACGAATGATGTAGATGCTAAGGAAGCCCAAAGCCAACCCACCCACACAGTCCAACACATGATGTTGGTAAACAAAGAGGGTGGAGACAGCGGATAGGCCAAGCCAAAAGCCGAGCGCCATTCTTCGCCAACGATTTTTTATCCCTTTGCTTAAGACTGATATCAAAATGACGGCATAGGCAACATGCAAGGAGGGCAGTTGGTTAAACGGGCGATCCAGTGACAACATAGCCACCTGTAGCTGCGACAGTAGCGCCAGATCGGTGATGGGTGCTTGCACTGAAAATTTTGCAGGAAACCATACAAAACAAACACCCGCGCAGACGGTCGCAAATAACGTGGTGTGACTGAGTGTTCGTAGCAACTGCTCATTCTTGTTGCACACAAATATTGACAAAAACACGACCCCGAGCGTCATGTAAGGAAGCAGCATCCAAGGTACAAACGGAATGCGGGCATCGAGTGGCATTGCCCATGAATAGGTTCGTACACTTGCAGCATAGTGACTAGCGCCTTGGTAGCAAATTAAAAACACCAAGGCGTTCAGGCCTAACAATCGCCATCTTTGTGAAAGTGAAACTTCTGTGCTGGACATAGCGCGATCTTACGAAAACAAAATCCCACGTTACGAGCGCTGCATGGTGATGAGTGGCGGTGGATTTCGGTTTGGGATGTATTTGGGGATGTACCAAGCGGCTTGTGATGCAGGGCAACAACCTGATGTGCTGCTGGCAGGATGTGGCGGTGCCATGGCAGCAGCGCTGATTCACAGCATGCCCGCGCATGTTGACCGAGTCGCGGCGTTAGCATCCCACGAGATGTACCAGTTTTGGACAGGCATTCACGCCACACCGCAAAACAACTTGTCAACGGCACTGTGTGGTCTGGTAGCTAGAGCAAGCACGTCAGGGCGCTGCCCTGTAATCCCTGACCTTTTCAATGATTATTTATTCAAAGCACCTCCGCTCCATTTACCCGTTCAAACCATCAAGCATTCCAACTTATCCGGGCCAGATATTGCGGTGATTGGCTGTAGGCTTTTATTTGATGCGAAAGAGCAGGCAGCAATCTCACCACCTGTCAGAGGTGATCGCAAGTTGTTTGAGGAAACTGTTTTTGGTTCTAGCCGGGCACTTCAATGCCTCTCTGGCACGACAAGTGGGGGTTGGCGCGCAGAGTCTGCAATTGCCCAGCATGTGGCGGTCGATCAGAACATGCCGCTGGATGAGGCTGTCAAAATTTCCGTCATAGATATGTTTTATTTCGCACCCTGGCAACACCGCGATGATTTTTATCTGGGTGGTGTCGTCGATTTATTTCCTTTAGAAATGGCAAACCGTTTAGCTCCGCGCGTGATTTTTGAGAGGAAATCTGTTGCTGGCCATTGCTTCATCCAACCTGCGTGGCGCTCGGTTTTAGGTATCGACGGCAGGTTAAGACAGCAGACGGTTTACCGCGACACCCGAGTGACGACTTGGATCGATACACGCAATCTCTCACACGCCTTAAAGCTCAATGGGATAGGAAAAAAAATTGACTGGCGTCACCAATCCATTGCCCTCGACCCCCCTAAAACCTACGACAACTATGTTCGCAATATCGATGCCCAAGTGAAGTACGGCTACCAACAAGCAAGCCTTGCTTTTTCTCAATCTAAAACGATGTAGTAAGGAATGATATTTTGAACATCATGATCATAGGTGGGACAAGTGGCATGGGGTTGGCACTGGCTAAACACTATTTATCGCTCGATCACACTGTGGCGGTTTGTGGGCGTGATTTGTCAAAGCTAGCAACTTCATTCTTGCAATCGGCACCGTCAAAACTGCAAACCTATCAATTTGACATTGCAAATCGTGCGGACATGGAGACCGCACTTCAGCACTTTACTGAAAATAGCCTGCGTAGTTTGGACTTACTGGTCGTGACTGCGGGTACGTATTTCAACAGCCGTACTCAACCACTTGATGCGGCTGCGACACTTGCATTGCTTCGCACAAACGTCAGTGGACTTCATCATGCTTTTGAACTTGCCTCAAAGCAAATGCTCCATCAAGGCTTTGGGCACCTCGTCGCAATATCTTCAATTGCAGGTCTGTTGAAGGACTATCCCAGTGCTTCGGCCTACAGTGCCACTAAACGCGCAGTCTTAGCTAACTGTGATTGCTACCGCAAGGCTTTGGCCCCGTTTGAAATCGCAGTAACGGCAGTTGTTCCTGGCTATATCAACACAGAAAAATTGCGACAAATCAATAACGGTGATGCATCCCACAAGCCTTTCCTCATGAGTGAGGCGCGCGCGCTTCAACACATCGTAAGTGCCATTGAGCGCCGACAATCCGTGCGGGTGTTTCCATGGCAAATGCGATACATCGTTGCACTTCTGAATTTCCTGCCCCTGCATCGCTTGTGGTTAAAGCGCAGATAGCCTTGTCCTCACCTCATGCGAGTTGGGGCACTTTACTTGCGGACGACCGTGTGATGGCCTTTGAAAGCTACGTTGAAAGCTACGCCTGATTACAGTCAACAATCTTCCAGCGCATTTGCGCCCAAGATGCCGGACAGAAGACGCCGACTTCTTTGGCACCGGCGTGGCGACTTGGACGAGCGACCGGGTCGCGTTGTACCTTGCCTGAGATTGTTTGCCTCCTCTCTTGAAGCCTTGCGATGCGCCCCCACTCTTTCCAGTAGAAAGGGTTCCCCATGACCGAATCACGCCACATTGTCTGCCCCCACTGCCACACCACCAACCGCGTACAAACCGGTGATTTGGGCAGCGCACCAGATTGCGGCAACTGCCACAGGCCTTTGTTCACAGCCCACCCGGTGGAGCTGGACGAGACGGCGTTTGAGCGTCACATCAGCCGCAACGAGATCCCGGTGCTGGTGGATTTCTGGGCACCGTGGTGCGGACCGTGCCGCATGATGGCCCCGGCTTATGAGCAGGCGGCGGGGCAGTTGGAGCCACAGGTGCGGGTGGCCAAGGTAAATACCGAAGTCGCGCAGAGCCTGAGTGTGCGGTTCAACATCCGCAGCATCCCGACGCTGGCGCTGTTTGTGGGTGGAAAGGAAGTTGCCCGTCAGGCCGGTGCGATGCGCTCATCAGCGGACATTGTGGGCTGGGTGAAAGCGAATTTGCCGCGTTGAGCTGGCGGGGTCAGCCCAAGACGCTTCGATGAAGTTAGTCCGAGCGAATGCTTGCCGCCACGGCTTGCACCCTTGCCGTATGGATCATTTGCCCTACTTTTTCGCCTGTAATACCCATTTCAAGGGCTTTAGAAGCTATTGAATTCGTAGCAACACCCAGCACAACATCCAGCACCGCTTGCAGGCGCGGGCGCTGTGGGTAGGCGGCTTCTGCAAAACCCAGGCGGCCCCGGGCGTCGCATTCGCAGGCCAGCAGCACTTGGGCAAAACGTTGCGGTTTGCGGATGGCGTCGCAGCGTTCCAGCAGGCGCACCAGGGCGGCGGCGTTGGCTGTGGCAAGCAGGGTGCTGCTGCGGTGGATGTTGCCGTGCTCGCGCGCCACCACGTCGGCCAGCTCGCGGCAGTCCACTGGCACGCGCAGGCGCTCGCACACACCCTTGAGCAGGCGTGCGCTTCGCTCCTCATGCCCGATGTGGCGGGGCAGCACGTCGGCGGGCGTGGTGCCCTTGCCCAGGTCGTGGCCCAGGCAGGCAAAGCGCACGGGCAGTGACGCGTCAAGTTGGGCGGCCATGTCCAGCACCAGCATCAGGTGCACGCCGGTGTCGATTTCGGGGTGGTGCTCGGCACTTTGCGGCACGCCCCACAGGCGATCCACCTCGGGCAGCAGGCGTTGCAAGGCCCCGCAGGCGCGCAGCACGTCGAACATGCGGGAGGGCTGGACCTCCTTCAGGCCGCGGCTCAGCTCCTGCCACACGCGCTCGGGCACCAGATGATCCACCTCGCCGTCCTCCACCATGTCACGCATCAGCGCCTGGGTTTCGGGGGCCACGGTGAAGTCGGTGAAACGGGCGGCGAGCCGGGCCACGCGCAGGATGCGCACCGGGTCTTCGCGAAACGCCGGGGTGACGTGGCGAAACACCCGGTTGGCGATGTCTTGTTGACCGTTGAAGGGGTCGATCAGTGCTTCTGTTTTTATGTCAAATGGGGCTGTAGCGCTTTCAGTATGGGCGTAAGCAGCTATTGAATTGATAGTTAGATCACGCCGCGCCAAATCTTCTTCCAGCGTCACCTCGGGCGAGGTGTGGATGGCAAAGCCGCGGTAGCCGCGTGCGGTCTTGCGCTCGGTGCGGGCCAGCGCGTACTCCTCATGGGTTTGTGGGTGGAGGAAGACGGGGAAGTCCCGCCCCACCGGCACATAGCCCTGGGCGCTCATGGCCTCGGGCGTGGCACCCACCACCACCCAGTCGCGGTCTTTGACGGGCAAGCCCAGCAAGGCGTCTCGCACCGCTCCGCCCACCAAGTAAATTTGCATGTCGAGCAGTTTAGCGGTGGATTCAGCCGCCTTGGCGGTAGCGACGCAGCGCCAGACAGGGGTCT
Organism: Comamonadaceae bacterium; assembly: GCA_947374705.1. Taxonomy (GTDB): domain Bacteria; phylum Pseudomonadota; class Gammaproteobacteria; order Burkholderiales; family Burkholderiaceae_C; genus CANCDA01. Next base: position 9,151 of record CANCDA010000051.1, read on the forward strand.
TGGTACTCCGGCGACCCCAGATAGGTCGGGCCTATCGCACCCAGCGAAGTGGGCGTGATGCCCAGCGCCTGTAGCCCCGGCAGCTTGCCGCTGGCCACGTTGTCCACCCGCATTGAGTCCAGGTTGTCCAGGCTCATCAGGGGTGGGCCGGGTAGCCAAGCCATCAGCCGGGCCTGCAGGCGACCCAGCGCCTCGGGTAGCGCCAGAATGGGCCGCCCCCGGCCATGACGAACGCCACACAAAGCACCCGCCAATTCCACCAGGGCTTTAAGCGTGAAAACCTGCGGGCCGCACAACTCATAGGTCTGCCCAGCAGTGTGCGGGGTTTCCAGGCAGTGGACGATGGCATGCGCCACGTCTTCGACCCACACCGGCTGAAACCGCGCTTGCGCACCCGCCAGTGGGATGACGGGAAAAAGCTTTTGCAAGCGGGCGAACAGATTGAGAAACTTGTCCTGCGCGCCAAAAATCACGCTGGGGCGCAGCAGGGTGAGTTGCAAGCCCTCGGTGGCCGCTTGTCTGAGCACCGCTTCACCTTGGGATTTGCTGCGCAGGTACAGGGAGGGGGCCTTATCAGGTACTTGGCCGTCAACGCCTAGGGCACTGACGTGCACCAGTCTGTGCACGCCTGCATCAAGGCAGGCTTGCGTGAGGTGTTTAACCAGCACGACGTGCATTCGCTCAAAAGCCCTGGCGTCACCGTGCAGAATCGCCACCAGGTTGATGACCGCGTCGTGCCCAAGCACAAGCCTGCGCAGCACCGCCGGGTCATTCACATCAGCTTGCACCATGTCCACCCGCGGCAGGTGTTGCAGATGACGGGCATGCGCCTCATGCCGTGTGGGGAGTGTGATGCGCCAGGGCAGGGCTGCCAGCTTATTGCAGACATGGCTGCCGACAAAGCCACTGCCACCCAGTATCAGCACACGGTTCATGGCAATTCCTCGGCCTGCGCGGCCTTGCTCGGGCTCTGTGCACCGCTAGGCCCCACCATGCCCAGCCGCGCTTTGAGCGACTGCGGTTTTCCGCTGATGAGGGCAGCGTAGTTGGTGGTGTTGGAGAGAACTTTTTTGACGTAGTCACGCGTCTCGTTGAAGGGCACGTTCTCAGCCCAGATGGCGGCCTCTAGCACGGGTGCACCGTCTTGGCCGCGCCAGTTGCGCGAGCGGCTGGGGCCTGCGTTGTAGGCGGCGGCGGCCAGGGGCATGGAGCCGTCAAAGCTGTCGAGCACCAGCTTGAGGTAGCCGGTGCCAATGGCGATGTTGGTGTCGCGCTCGGTGATGTGGTGCGGCTGGAATTCGGTCAGACCGATTTTCTTGGCCGTCCAGCGGGCCGTTGCGGGCATGACTTGCATCAGGCCCGCAGCACCCACGTTGGACTTGGCGTCCATGATGAAGCGGCTTTCTTGGCGGATCAGGCCATAGACATAGGCCGGGTCCAGGCCGATCTGGCCCGCCCGTTGCACCACATCTTGGCGAAATGGCATGGGAAAGCGCTGGGTGACGTCCACCACGGTTTTGGTGCGTTCACTGGTGTTGATGCAGCGGTCCCACACCTGCAAGTCGCAGGCCATTTGGGCCGCAGCCAGCAGCTCACGGTCTGACATGCCACCGCGCTGGTGCAGGCTGACGGTGTAATTCCATTCACGCACGCCTTCGCTGCGCAGGCCGATGTCAATGGCGGCGAGCGAGCGGCGCAGGCCGGGGTTGCTGAGGGCGGCTTCTTTTTCGGCCGCCGTCACGGGTTCAGGCGCGGGCGGCAGACTCAAGGGGCGGCCGAGCTCCTCTTGCGCGAGCTGTTCGTAAAAGCCTTTGCTGGACGCAATGGATTGGTAAAACGCCTGGGCTTGTGCGGCTGCAGCGGGTGACTTGAGCGCCAGCAAAGCACGGGCGCGCCAGTAGATCCAGGCAGGGTCTTGGGCCTGTGCCTCGGGCATAGCGGCGATGGCGTTGTGCACCTGCTGCCAAGCCCCGGCCCGCAGAGCGGCGCGCACTTTCCAGGCCAGGTGCTCGCTGTGCATGAAGTGGTCGTGCCCTTGCGTGAAGTAGCTCATGGTTCCGTCCGCACGGCGCAGGGCCGCACGCTTGCCAATCACGCCCCAAACCCAAGAGCGCTCTTCGTCGGTGAGCTGGGTTTTCCAGCGCAGTTTGTTCATCTCTTTGGCGGCGGCTTCCAAGTCCGTCATGGCCAGACGAATCAAGGCCAACGTAACCAGTTGTTGGGTGCGCGGGCGCAAGGCGGTGATTTTTTCGTCCAGGTAGCGCGCCGGGCTCAGGTAGATGGTGGCCACGCTGGCCACCCAATCGGGGTTGAGCAGACCCACTGCTTGTGTGGCGATGCGCGAGCGGTCATTCTCGAACCCGAGTCGGGCGCGCTGCCAAGCCACTAGGGGGAGCAACTTGCCCGCTTTAAGCAGTTGATCGGCGGCGGTAGCACAGCCGTCATCAGCCTCTTTTTGGGCCAGCCACAACGCTTGCACTTCTTCGGCCACGGTGGTGCTGGCGTTGCCCTTGCTGGTCTCGCTCACCAGCGCGTAGCAGCGCACGGCTTTGTCGTCGTTCATGCGGTACTTGGGGTACTCGGCGGCAAGGGTGGCCCAGTCACGTTGACGCCCCAGTTGCAGCAGCCAATCGTTGCGCAGGCGGTCTTCTTGGTAAGTGCCCTCAAAGCGCTTTAAAAAATCTTGCACTTCTTGGGCAGATGCGCTGTCCAGCCGGGTGCTGAGCTCCCAGTAAGCCGCCCAGGGCGCGAGTGCATGGTCTTGCACCTGTGGCAGCAGAACGCTCAGGCGCTTACGGTCACCCTTCTTGAAGGCTTGGTTCATCTCCAAAATGACATCATCGCCAGGCGTGTTACCTGCGGCCTTGGGCGCGGCGAAGCCGGGCTGTGGCAACATCAGGCTGATGAACAGGGCCAAGGAGGCCATCGGGGCGAAAATAGAGTGAAACTGCATAGGGTAATTATGGACACTTCTGAAGAACAAAAAGCGCTGGCCAAAAAAGCCCTTCGCAAGGACTTGATTGCTCAACGCTTGGCCCTGCCCGACCGCCTACAGCGTATCGCCCAGTTGCAGCAGGTCATGCGCATCTGGCTGGTGGGCCGCCCGGACGTGGTGATTGGTGCTTACTGGCCCATCCATGGCGAGTTTGACCCGCTGCCCGCCCTGCACCGCTGGAAGGAAGACGGCGAGCTGATCGACCAGCCCGAGCCGCGCCGCATCGGCCTGCCCGTGGTCAACAAGCAGCACAAAACCCTGACCTTTCACGCTTGGTATCCCGGCTGCCCGATGGAGGAAGACGCCTACGGCATCCCCAAACCCAAAGACACCGAAGTCATCGTGCCCACGGTGCTGTTTGTCCCCTGCGTGGGCTACGGCCCGGGTGGCCACCGGCTGGGTTATGGTGGCGGTTTTTATGACCGCACCCTGGCCACGTTACAGCCCCACCCGTTCACCGTGGGGCTGGGCTTTACCAACGGATTTCTGGAAGACTTCGAGCCCGAACCACACGATCTGCCGCTAGACGCCATCCTGAACGACAACGGGATAGTTTGGCCACAACCCACAAGGAACTTACGATGACCTCTACCAAAGCAACCAAAGCTTTTGCCTCCCAAGCCGACTTGACGGAAAAGAAAACCACCTTCACACAGCTCAGCCAGCACTGCTGGGCCTACACCACCGAGGGCGACCCGAACTCCGGCGTCATCATTGGTGACAACTGCATCATGGTCAGCGACGCGACCGCCACGCCCGTCATGGCGCGTGACCTGATTAAAAAAATCCGCACCGTTAGTGACAAGCCCATCAAGTACGTGCTGCTGACCCACTACCACGCCGTGCGCGTGCTCGGGGCCAGCGCCTACGTGGCTGAAGGGGCAACCGAGATCATCGCCAGCCAGGGCACGCTGGAGCTGATTGCTGAGCGCGGCGCGCAAGACATGCAAAGTGAGATGGAGCGTTTCCCGCGCCTGTTTCGCAACGCCGAGAGCGTGCCCGGCCTGACTTGGCCGTCCATGGTGATTGGTGGCGGCAACCCTGTGAAGGGTGAGGTGCCGGGCAAGCTGTCCATCAACCTGGGGGGGGTGGTGGTTCAAATTTGGAGCCCCGGCCCCGGCCACACGCGTGGTGACACCATCGCCTGGGTAGAGGCGGAGAAAGTGCTGTTCTCAGGCGATCTGGTGGAGTTTGAAGCGGGGGTCTATACCGGCGACGCGCAATTGGCCGAGTGGCCCGCCACGCTGGAGGCCTTGCGCGCCCTGGACGCCCAGGCCATCGTGCCGGGCCGGGGCGAAGCCATGATGGGCCGCGCCAACGTCAACAAGGCGCTGGACTACACGAAACGCTGGGTCGAGCTACTCTTCAAAGCCGGCCAAGAAGCCGCAGCCCAAGGCATGGACCTCAAAGCCGCCATGGCCCACACCCGCCAAAGCATGGACCCCATCTTCGGCCACGTCTTCATCTACGAACACTGCCTGCCCTTCGACGTGAGCCGTGCTTATGACGAAGCGAAAGGCATCAAAAACCCACGCATTTGGACAGCTGAGCGGGATCAGGAGATGTGGAAGGCCTTACAGGCCTGAGTTAAAAACATGCGTTAAAAACCGCAAGGCTGGCCCATTTCCTTGCGGTGCTCAAAAGATGACTTGATCATCAAGTAAACAAGCCTTCGCCCGTGCTCTTGGGCGTCACACCCAAGTGCTGATACGCCGCCAGCGTAGCAATCCGTCCGCGTGGTGTGCGTTGTAAATAGCCTTGCTGGATGAGGTAGGGCTCGATCACGTCTTCAATCGTTTCGCGCTCTTCGCCGATGCTGGCGGCGATGTTGTCCAGGCCAACCGGGCCACCGTCAAAGCGGTGGATCACGGCCTCCAGCAGTTTGCGGTCCATCACGTCAAAGCCTTGCGGATCCACGTCCAGCATGAC
>CANCDA010000052.1 GCA_947374705.1 Comamonadaceae bacterium
GCCGCCGTGCACCTGACGCTGGACGCCAAGGGGGCACGCATCTTCAAAGACGTGACGCGCGAGAGCATTGGCAAACGCATGGCCATCATCTTGTTTGAAAAAGGCAAGGGCGAAGTGGTTACCGCGCCGGTGATTCGCTCTGAAATTGCGGGTGGCCGGGTGCAGATATCGGGCCGCATGAGCACGATGGAGGCGAACGACACCGCGCTGCTGCTGCGCGCTGGTTCGTTGGCCGCGCCGATGGAAATCATCGAGGAGCGCACCATTGGCCCGAGCCTGGGCGCTGAGAACATTGCCAAGGGCTTTGCCAGCGTGAGCTGGGGCTTTGCCGCTGTGGCGGTGTTCATGTGCATGTACTACTTGCTGTTTGGCGTGTTCTCCAGCGTGGCACTGGGGGTGAACCTGCTGCTGCTGGTGGCGGTGTTGTCCATGTTGCAGGCCACCCTCACGCTGCCGGGCATGGCCGCCATGGCGCTGGTGCTGGGTATGGCGATTGACGCCAATGTGCTGATCAACGAGCGGGTGCGCGAAGAGCTGCGCAATGGGGCCTCGCCGCAAGCGGCCATCCATGCCGGTTACGACCGTGCCTGGGCCACCATTTTGGACTCCAACGTGACCACGTTGATCGCGGGTTTGGCCCTGCTGGCTTTTGGCTCCGGCCCGGTGCGCGGTTTTGCCGTGGTGCATTGCCTGGGCATTTTGACCAGCATGTTCTCGGGGGTGTTCTTCTCGCGCGGGCTCGTCAACCTTTGGTACGGGCGGCAGAAAAAATTGAAATCTGTGTCGATTGGCACGGTGTGGCGTCCAGGTTCAACGGAGTAAGCACGATGGAATTCTTCAAAATCCGGCGCGACATTCCGTTCATGCGGCATGCCATCATTTTCAACCTCATCTCTTTGCTGACTTTCTTGGCGGCGGTGTTCTTCCTGTTCACCCGTGGCTTGCACCTGTCGGTGGAGTTCACCGGTGGCACGCTGATGGAGGTCAGCTACTCGCAGCCTGCTGATTTGACCGCCGTGCGCGGCACCGTGGCGAGCCTGGGCTTTAACGATGTGCAGGTGCAAAACTTTGGCACCGCACGCGATGTGCTGATCCGCATGCCGGCCACCAAGGGCGTGAGCTCGGCCCAGCAAAGCGACAAGGTCATGGCCGCGCTGAAAGTGGCGGACGCTTCGGCCACCATGCGCCGCACCGAGTTTGTGGGTCCCCAGGTGGGCGATGAGCTGGCCACCGATGGCCTCAAGGCGCTGGCCTTTGTGATTGTGGGCATCATGCTTTACTTGGCCCTGCGTTTCGAGTGGAAATACGCGGTGTCGGCCATCATTGCTAACTTGCATGACGTGATCATCATCCTAGGGTTCTTCGCCTACTTTCAGTGGGAGTTTTCGTTGCCGGTGTTGGCGGCGGTGCTGGCCGTGCTGGGTTACTCGGTGAATGAGTCGGTGGTGATTTTTGACCGGATTCGTGAGAACTTTCGCCGCTTTCGCAAGATGGACACGGTGGAAATCATCAACAATGCCATCACCTCCACCATCAGCCGCACCATCATCACCCACGGCTGCACGCAGTTGATGGTGCTGTCCATGCTGCTTTTCGGCGGCCCGACGCTGCATTACTTTGCGCTGGCCCTGACCATCGGCATCTTGTTCGGCATTTACTCCTCGGTGTTTGTGGCCGCGGCCATTGCCATGTGGCTGGGCATTCGGCGTGAAGACTTGGTCAAAGCCACGCCGGGCCGCAAAGACGAAGACCCGAACGACCCCAACGCGGGCGCGGTGGCCTGAGCCAACGACGCAGACACCCCATGGACCCGCAGTTCACCGACAGCCAACGCACCCAACTGGTCGAACAGGTGCGAGCGAATTTCGCCTTTGAGTTGAGCCGCTCTATGGTGGAACTGAGTGGCTTGGTCAACTCCCGCTTGACAGCTCTGATGAATGAGGTAGGGACACTGCGTGAGCGGCAGAACAAACGTGAGTTTTGGGCCCTATACCAACGTGCCCGCCCCGAATGGCTGGAAGGTACCCAAAAGGCGGTGCAGAACGCGCTCAAACCTAACGTTCAAAACAAAACAAAACCGCAGCTCAACATCAATGATCTGGAGCTGGTGGGGACAGAAAAAGTAGAGAACGTGATTGTTTCGGCCCGTTTGGCGCGGGAGGTGAGCGACAAAATCGGGGCACCCCTGGTGGATTTGGGTTTTCGTATTCAATGGCTTAGCGGTGAAAAATGGGGTGACCAAGACCTGTTGAACCCTGAAGTCCCGATTGGGCTGATGGTGGAGCAATGGTGCAGCTGTGGTATGCCGATACAAGTCTGGCCGCTGCTCAACGACTTGCTCTGTCGGCACTTGACTGAGCATTTGACGCTGGCCTACATTCAATGCAATGAGCTACTGGTCAAGCAGGGCGTGATGCCAACCATCGAGGCCAATCACCGATTCAAATACACACCGACCAGTACCGCCGCATCAACTAAAACCGCGTCGGGTGCATCATCCCATTCATCCTCCTCCACAACGGGACAAGCCGCACAGGAGGGGCAAGGTTCCGGCTCAGCGGCGGGCCGGGGCGGAGACAAGCAAAACGTGTCTCTGATTGAGCAGCTTCAACGCCTGTTGAACAGTCACGGCAACCCTCAAGTCAAACCACGTTCACGCGCTTCGCGTGCCACGACGCCTGCTTTGCTGGAGGTTGTGGCCGAAGAGTCTCGGTTCATGATGGCGTATGCCGAACACGAGACACCAGAACGCAAATCTGACCAGGAGGGCGTGGCCCGCTTTGCCAAGCAATTGCGTGAAAAATCGGTTGAAATCAAGAAGAAGGCCGAGACTAGCAACGAGAAAGCGACGATTGAAATCGTGGCCCTGATGTTTCAGTCCATTCTGGCGGAGTCCCGCATTGCGCCCGCCATCCGCGTCTGGTTTGCGCGACTTCAAATGCCGGTGCTTCGCTTGGCCTTGTCAGACTCCAGCTTGGTGGGCTCCTTGGATCACCCGGCACGTCAATTGATTGATCGCATGGGTTCCTGCGCCATGGGTTTTGATGCCTCTGATGTCAGTGGCCAAGCGCTTGAGTCTGAAATCAAACGCGTGGTGCAGGTGATTGAACAGTACCCCGAAACCGGCAAACAAGTGTTTCAACTCATGCTTGATGAGTTTCAGGTGTTTTTGACGCAATTTCTGGTGGGTAAAGGTGCTTCGGAGCGGCTGAGGTCGGTTGCACAGCAAGTGGAGCAAAAAGAAACACTGACCATCCAATACACCATCGAAATTCGTAAACTGTTGCAAGACATGCAGGTGGGCGATGCGATTCGAAGTTTCCTGTTCAAGGTCTGGGCGGAGGCCTTGGCCGTGGCTGCCGTGCGCCAGGGCCCGCAGCACGCGCAGACGGTGACTTTTAAAAAAACAGCGGTCGATTTGGTGCGGCTGGCCAGTGCCAAGGACAAACGCGCAGACCGTGCCCGCGCCATGCAGCAGCTTCCACCTCTGCTCAGAAGTTTACGCATTGGCATGTCGATGCTGGGTTTGCCCCCCTCCGAGCAGGAGGACTACCTCAAGATGGTGAGCACCACTTTGGCGGACGCCTTTTTGTCCAAGGATCAGGCCATACCCAAAGCCAGGCTGGACACCTTGGCCGCGCAGTTGGCGCAACTCGAAAACTTTGTTAGCGACTTGGGGGATGAAGACATCCAACTCAGTGCGCAAGCGATTGAAAAACTCTTGGGCATGGACGCCGCCTCCATTGAAGTTGTGGTCAACGGTGGGGCCAAAGCCACACCGGAGATGATGAAGTGGACGCAATCTTTGCAGACCGGGGCATGGTTCACTTTGAACCACAATGGGCGCACCAGTCAGGTTCAATTTATTTGGTGCAGTGACCACAAGCACTTGTACCTGTTTTCCCGTGCTGACGAGCACTGCTTCATGTTTCAATCCAAGCGGCTTGCGGCTTATTTGCAGGTGGGCTTGATGGTGCCGCTCGAAGAAGAGCCTTTGACTGTCCGGGCCACACGGGACGCGCTCAATCAGCTCGAAGCGAATCCCGAACTGTTGTTGATTTGAGCCGCTTGCTCTGCGGCAAGACGACGCCCCTCAATGGGCGGTGCGCTTGGCCTTGTCGTCGCTCAGCTCGTCAAGAATCAGGGCGTCGGGCTCATGGCCCAAGCTCCAGTAAACCATCAGGATGATGATCTTCAATTTATCCAGAGAGATTTCGTCTTGTGCAACGGCCATGGCGCGGTCGATCACGATCTCCCGCATGGGCGAGGGCAATACCCCCGAGGACTCCAAAAAGCAGATGAAGCCCAGGCCGCTCGCCCCCAAATGATCCTGCTCGGCCAGTGAGTACACGCGCAGACTGCTGGGCGATTGCAGCGTGGCCATGGCTTGGGGCATGTCGGGTTGAGGCGTGGCGTCTAGCCGCTGTGCGCCTTGTGCTGCCAGGTTCAGGCCATCAAGCCAGTTCAGTGCATCGCGGATTTCATTGGACTCAAAACCAACGGCATTGAGCTTGCGTTCCAGCCGGGACAACTCGGGGCAGGCATCGCCGTGCCAATAATTCTCGTAAACGTAAACAAGCACTTCGAACATGACCCCAATATATCGCACAAAGAGGGTGGCAGTGCGGGTTATTCAAGGACAGAAAACGGTCAAATCGTGGGGATGTAGCGCTTGAAGCGACTCAGGCTTTGACCAAGCGTTGAAACAAACCACCGGGCAAACGGACAATCAACTCATCGAGCTCCAGGCTCATCAAGCTGGCTTGCAAATGCGGCGTGTCCAGGCCGGTACGGGCCTGTAGTGCATCCAGGCTGACCGGGTCGAACCCGAGGGCTGTGAGCAGGCTGTCGTCGCCCTCGGGCGGTTCATCGTGTGACTCGGAGAATGATGCCAAGCGTGCGGTTTGCGCCATGTTAGGCAGGTCTTCCAGCACATCTTGCGCGGTCTCCACCAGCTTGGCGCCTTGACGGATCAAGGCGTGGCAACCATGGGACTGAGTCGCGTGGATCGAGCCGGGGATGGCAAACACCTCTTTGCCCTGCTCGGCCGCTAAACGTGCGGTGATGAGTGAGCCCGATTTGAGCGCGGCCTCCACCACCAAGGTAGCGCAAGACAGGCCAGAAATAAGCCGGTTACGCCGAGGGAAATTGGCGGACACAGGAGGGGTGCCGAGCGGGTACTCGCTCAAGATCAAACCCTGTTGGGCGATGCGGTGGGCCAAGGCGTGGTGGCGCTTGGGATAGACGCGGTCCAGCCCGGTGCCGACCACCGCAATGGTAGTCAGCGCACTGGCGTCAACATCGGCAGCATCCAGCGCGCCTTCATGTGCTGCGCCGTCCACGCCGAGCGCCAGACCCGAGACAATCGTCAGGCCCGCTTGGTGCAGGGACTTGGCAAATTGGCGGGCATTGAGTGCGCCCTGGGGGGTGGGATTGCGACTGCCCACCACGGCCAAGCTGCGGCTGGGGTCTATGGCTTGATCGAGCCGACCCATGGCGTACAGCAACAGGGGTGGGTCTTCAATGTTGAGCAAGGCGGCGGGGTAGCTGGCGTCCCCGAGCGTCATCACTTGCCGGTGCTCAGGCTGCTCTTGCAGCCATTGCCAAGTGGTGTCGAGTTGCGCTGACAGATCGGGCGGCTCGCTGCGCAGGGCGTTGGCCTGGGCAGCGCTGATCACTTGCGTCAGCGCGGAGAGTGCTTGGTGAAAGATGGCCTCAGGCAGTCCAAACGCCGCCAGAAGTTTACGGGCTGAAACCAGCCCAACACCCGGGGTGAGCGACAGGCGTAACCACGCCGCGAGTTCGTCTCGTGTCATCGCGCTGAGCCGGGCTTGCGATAAGGGGCTGTTTAACGTGGTGCGGCCAGGCGGTCACCGACCCGAACCGTGTCTTTGACGTTCAAAATCAGCGCGTAAGACAGCTTCTCAAAGGTCTTGAACACCATGAGCAGGCCGTTGCGCTCGTCGGGCAACTTCATTGGCGCGCGGGTCGGGTCGGTTTTGTCGATCATGACCGGGCCGTCTTGCAAAACGGCCATGACGTGGCCACTCTCGATGCCGTCGCGCTGACCTCGGCTGATGACCACGATTTGATTTTGGGCCGCATTGGCCACGACATCACTGCCATAAATCGACACAATGCGTCCATCCACCTGGCCCGCAGGGGCATGAGGCAGGTAGCTCAGGAATTGACGCTCTGGTTCGGGCAATAAGCGATCCCCAACCCGCATCTCTTGCTTGGCGGCCGTGATGTCAATGGTGGCGGGCACGACGACACTGCTGACTTTACCGCCAGGGCTCACGGTTTCTTGGGTGGATTCACCACGCACCAAGATGGCCTTGCCCACGAACTGAGCTTCATAGCCCAAAATCTCGCCGGTGGCGGGGTCTTTCAAAGGGGTGGAGTCGCGAAAAATCCGGAAATCTTTGGCTTTGGGTTGGTCATCCAGCACCAGGGCGTCGCTCGGCCCGCGCACATAGGCCCGGTCTCCCCGCGTCATCATGACTTGGTTGGTCGTGGTGGCCACAATGCGGGGTGCTTTGGCCAATTCGTTGGCTTCGACAATGACGGGCTCGGCTAAAAAGGGCTCAATAAAGCGTGTGTCCAAAGACTGAATAGCGTCACTTAAGCCTGACGTACGGGTGCGCGGTGACAAGCGCACGGTTTGCATGGCGGGTGGCTCACCTTGCGTGTCGGCGGTGCGCAAAACAGCGCGTCCACTGGATTTGTCGAGCACCAGTTTGTGGCCGGGGTAGATCAGGTGCGGATTTTTGATTGCATCCATGTTCATGCCCCACAGCTCAGGCCAGCGCCAAGGGCTGCGCAGGAACAGGGTGGAGATGCCCCACAGCGTGTCACCGCGCTTGACGGTGTGGCTGTCGGGTGCGTCCGGGGCCAACTCGCTCAAAGGCACGCCGGCCTGGGCGACTTGGCGCGCGGTCTCGGTTTGCGCGGGTGTGACAGGGTAGGACTGCGCCCAAGCCCCTGTGGCCCAAAGGCTGCTGCCGAGGGCCAGAATGGCGGCGCGTGCAAGTGTGGTTTTGACCATCGTGTGAGTTGTCATGTGTGAAGGCAAAATCTTGATCATTCGCCTGCGATTTTGCGCCCAAGCCCTTGATTGGGCAATGAATTGTGAGCCCAGACCCGGCTGGGCTTACCAAAAGTAGCGAAAATAACGACATCCTTACCGAGAATTTATGGCCCTACTTCCCATTCTTTGCTATCCCGACCCCAAGTTGCACCGCGTGGCCAAGCCCGTGGCGGCGGTGGACGCGCGCATCAAGACCTTGATCGCCGACATGCGCGAGACCATGTACGAGGCCCACGGCATCGGCCTAGCGGCCACGCAGGTGGATGTGCATGAGCGCCTGATCGTGATCGACGTGTCCGAAGAGCGTGACCAGCCCATCGTACTGATCAACCCCGAACTCACCTGGACCAGCGCTGAAAAGCACTTGAACGAAGAAGGCTGCCTGTCCGTGCCCGGCATTTATGACGGTGTGGAGCGCTTTGACGCCGTGCATGTGCGCGCACTCGATGGCGAGGGCCAGTCCCGCACCGTCGAGGCCGATGGCCTGCTGGCCGTGTGCATCCAGCACGAGATGGACCACCTGATGGGCAAGGTGTTTGTGGAGTACCTCTCCCCGCTCAAGCGCAACCGCATCAAGACCAAGCTGCTCAAGGCGCAGCGTGAGGACGCCCGTTGAGGCTCGTCCTTGCGGGCACGCCGGAGTTTGCCCGCGTCGCTTTGGCGCAGTTGCACGCCGCAGGCCATGAAATTGCCCTGGTGCTGACCCAGCCGGACCGCCCGGCCGGGCGCGGCCTGAAGTTGCAGGCTTCGGCGGTCAAGCAGTTTGCGCTGGCGCACGGCATCCCCGTGTCGCAGCCACGCAGCCTGCGTCTGGACGGCAAGTTCCCCGAGGAAGCGGCCCAGGCCCGCGCCGCCATCGAAGCTGCGCAGGCCGAGGCGATGGTGGTCGCGGCTTATGGTCTGATCTTGCCGCAGTGGGTGCTGGACAGCTTCAAACACGGTTGTCTCAACATCCATGCTTCGCTGTTGCCGCGCTGGCGCGGTGCCGCGCCCATCCACCGTGCCATCCAGGCCGGGGACGCCGAAACCGGCGTGACGGTGATGCAGATGGACGCCGGGCTCGACACCGGGGACATGCTGCTGGTGGAGACATTGCCCATCGCCGCGGACGACAGCACCGCCAGCCTGCACGACAAGTTGGCCGACTTAGGGGGCCGCATGATGGTCGATGCGTTGAAGCAGGCGCAGGCGGGCGATCTCCATCCCGCTAAACAACCGACCGAGGGCGTGAACTACGCCCACAAGATCGAGAAGCGCGAGGCCACGATTGACTGGTCGCAACCTGCGCCGACGATAGAGCGGCGCATCCGCGCTTTCAACCCGTTCCCGGGCGCTTCGACGACGTTTAAGGGCGAAGTGATTAAATTGTGGTGCTCTGAAATTGATAGCTGGTCACGCAATGAAACAAAGGAGTTCGGCGCTGTTTTGGCTATCAATGAGGCTGGAATATCGGTCCAATGCGGCGCTGGCGTGCTGCGACTCACCGAACTACAACGGGCCGGTGGCAAGCGGATGAGCGCAGCCGAGTTCCTGCACGGCTTTGCCTTGTCAGTGGGCGACGTGCTGGACGCGCCACCCACCCTGGATGCAGGTGCCTGATTTCATGAGCGAGTCACCCAGACGCCACGCCCCCACCTGGCGCGAGCTGATGCGCCAGCCCGAGTACCGCGAAGGCCTGCGCGACATGGCCGCCGTGGCCCCCGGTCTGGCCGCTTGGGGCTTGATGACGGGTGTGGCCATGGTCAAGTCCGGCATGAGTGTGGTGGAGTCCTTGGCCATGACGCTGCTGGTGTTTGCCGGCAGCTCGCAACTCGCCGCCATTCCCTTGATTGCCGCAGGCGCGCCCGCGTTGGTGATTTTGGCCACGGCCCTGTGCGTGAACCTGCGCTTCGTCGTCTTCAGCGCTCACCTGCGCCCCTACCTCATGCACTGGCCCCGGCGCGTGCGCGTGCTGGCGGGCTACCTCACGGCTGACCTGAGTTACGTGATGTTCACCAAGCGCTTCCCGCACCCGCCGGTGGGTGCGCAGCAGCAAACGGGTCAACTGGCCTATCTGATGGGCGGCTGCACTTTCACCTGGGGTAGCTGGCAAGTGGCCAGCGTGGTGGGCATCGCCTTGGCGCATTCGATACCCACCCACTGGGGCTTGAATTTTGCGGGCATCTTGGCTTTGCTGGGTGTGGCCTGTTCATTGGCGTCAAGCCCGCTGCGCCGCGTCTCGGCAGGTGTGGCCGGGGCCGCAGCTGTAGCGGCGTTTGCCCTGCCCTTCAAGCTCAATATCGTGGTGGCGATTGCGGCAGCGGTGGCCTTGTGCCTGCTGCTGGAGACGTCGCCGAAGTTAAGAAAAAAGCGGGCTTAAACCTCACGTTGCCACGTTATGAACCACACTGATTTTTGGACTATGGGCGTGATCGTCGCGCTGGCTTTTGTCACGGTGCTGGCGCGTTGCTTTTTCTTCCTCTCCAATAAGCCCTGGCACATGCCGCATTGGGTGCAGCGTGGTTTGCAGTACGCCCCCATTGCGGCGCTCTCGGCGGTGATCGTGCCGGAGATGGTGATGTCGCAAGGTCATTTAGTGAGCACCTGGCAAGATGCACGTCTATTTGCCGTGGCTGCCGGTGCGGCCTGGTTCTTTTGGCGCAAGGGGGCGGGGCAGGCGGTGCTGGGCACGATTGTGGTGGGGATGGGGGTGTATTTGCCGCTGCATTTGGGCTTGGGGTGGTAGCTCATCGAGCCTGAATGTCAGGTCCGAATGTCATGTTTAAACGTAAGGCTTGGACAACGTTCAGGCCCTAAAATCTCGCCACTTCCTCACACACCACCACCATGAACTTCCTCCGCTTCCAAGACCTGTGCGCCAACGGGCAAGCCAAAAACAAACGCGTCTTCATCCGAGCCGACCTCAACGTGCCACAAGACGACAGTGGGCGCATCACTGAAGACACCCGCATACGCGCATCTCTGCCCTGTATTCGCATGGCGCTGGACGCCGGAGCCGCCGTCATGGTCACCTCGCACCTGGGTCGCCCGACTGAGGGTGAATTCAAGCCCGCAGACTCGCTCTTGCCCGTCGCCAAGCGCATGGCCGAGCTGCTTGGGCGCGATGTGCCGCTGCTGGCCAATTGGGTCGATGGTTTTGACATCC
This sequence comes from Comamonadaceae bacterium, assembly GCA_947374705.1. Classification (GTDB taxonomy): domain Bacteria; phylum Pseudomonadota; class Gammaproteobacteria; order Burkholderiales; family Burkholderiaceae_C; genus CANCDA01. The sequence continues at coordinate 10,236 of CANCDA010000052.1, forward strand.
AACCTGGCCAACTCCTCATGCTGGAGAACTGCCGCCTCAACAAGGGTGAGAAAAAGAACAACGAAGAATTGAGCCAAAAAATGGCGGCCCTGTGCGACATCTTTGTGCACGACGCTTTCGGCACCGCCCACCGCGCAGAGGCCTCCACCTACGGCATCGCCCAGTACGCGCCGATCGCTTGCGCGGGGCCGCTACTGGCTGCCGAGATGGACGCCATTGGCAAGGCCTTGACTAATCCGAAGCGCCCGCTGGTAGCCATCGTGGCGGGCTCCAAGGTCTCCACCAAACTCACCATCCTCAAAAGTCTGGCTGCCAATGTCGATCAGCTCATCGTGGGCGGCGGCATAGCCAACACCTTCATGTTGGCGGCGGGTTTGAAGATCGGCAAAAGCTTGGCCGAACCTGACTTGCTGGCTGAGGCCAAAGCCGTGATCGAGGCCATGAAAGCCCGCGGGGCTGAGGTGCCTATCCCCACCGATGTGGTGACCGCCAAAGCCTTCAAGGCCGACGCCGCGGCCACCATCAAAGCAGCCACCGACGTTGAAGACGACGACTTGATTTTGGACATCGGCCCCGAGACCGCCAAGCGCTTGGCCGCACAGATCAGGGCTGCGGGCACGGTGGTGTGGAACGGCCCGGTGGGTGTGTTCGAATTTGCTGCGTTTGAGAACGGCACGCGCGAAATCGCCCAAGCGGTGGCCCAGTCCAGCGCCTTCAGCATCGCGGGCGGCGGCGACACCCTGGCGGCCATTGCCAAGTACGGCATTGAGGCGCAGGTGGACTACATCTCTACCGGTGGCGGGGCCTTTCTGGAGGTGCTGGAGGGCAAGACGCTGCCCGCGTTTGAGATTCTGCAAAAGCGCGCCGCCGCTTAAGCGCTGGTCAGCGCCCAATCAGCAGGCCTTTAGGCGGGATTGACGTGGTGGGTGTTTGATGTAGGTCAAGTTCACACGACGCGGATATGCCTAGGATGAATCACAAGGACGAACCACCATGAGAGCCTACCGCATCCCCTTGACTTCCCTGTTTTTGGTGCTCTTGACGAGTGCTTGTGGCAGCCTGTTGCCTGCGTCGCGCAACCAGTCCACACCCCTGGCCAGTTTTGAAGAGGCCCGCGCTGCGATTGAGGTTTTGGTGCCCATGAAGAGTCAGCGCAAGGAGTTGGAGCTGGGTGGCTTCAACCCGGCCACCCACCCCAACATCAAGATATTGACGCAAGCCGATGTGGTGCGGCGGTTTTTACCCAGTTCGCTGGTCAAGCGCGAGGAGCTCGATCCGGGCATTTTGGCCTGCCTGGAGGCCCGCGACGATTGCCGAGGCATGGAGATCATCATCTCGAAGATAGACCGCGTTCGTGATGGCGGATTTTTCTCAGACCTTTTCAACTTTGAACGCCACACCACCATCACCGGATGGCGCTTCAACGCCACGGTGCTGTTTGTCAACGACTTGGTGGTGTACCGAACCTGGGGTGGGCAACCCAAGGTCAATGAGACCGAAAACACCCGCAATCCGCTGGGGCCTTTGCAGGGTATCGGCGGATAAGCTCGGACTTTCCCCCTGAGTTGGGCTCATTCATATGATGTTTATGCGCAATCATGTGATGATTCCATGCAAAAATGGCGGCTTCACTACAAGGAGCCCTCTTCATGTCCCTTCGCGCTACCAAGATTGTTGCCACCCTCGGCCCCGCCTCCAGCGACCCGGCGTTGCTGGAAAAAATGATTCGCGCGGGTGTGAATGTGGTGCGACTCAACTTCAGCCACGGCAAGGCCCAAGACCACATTGACCGGGCTCGCCTGGTGCGCGAAGCCGCTAGCCGCGCCGGGCGCGAGGTCGGCATCATGGCCGACTTGCAAGGCCCCAAAATTCGCGTGGGCAAGTTTGCCGACAACAAGGTGCAGTTAGAGACCGGACAAAAATTTGTGCTTGATGCCAGCCGCACCGAGCCGGGCGACATCAACGGCGTGGGCCTGGACTACAAAGAGCTGCCGCGTGACGTCAAGGCCGGCGATGTGCTCTTGCTCAACGATGGCCTGATCGTGATGCAGGTCGAAGCCGTGCGCGGCGAGGCCGTGCACGCGGTCGTCACCATGGGCGGCGAGTTGTCCAACAACAAAGGCATTAACAAGAAAGGCGGTGGCCTGACCGCACCCGCGCTCACCGCCAAAGACATGGACGACATCAAAACCGCCATGTCCTTCCAAGCCGATTACGTGGCCGTGAGCTTCCCGCAAAACGCGACCGACATGGAAATGGCGCGCCAGCTCTGCAACGTGGCCGCAGCCGAGTTCCGCCACAAGCCGCACCTGATCGCCAAGATCGAGCGCGCCGAGGCGATTCCGCGCCTGGAAGAAATTTTGCGCGCCAGCGACGGCATCATGGTGGCGCGCGGTGACCTGGCCATTGAGGTCGGCAACGCGGCGGTGCCCGCATTGCAAAAGCGCATGATCAAAATGGCGCGCGAGCTGGACAAAACCGTCATCACCGCCACCCACATGATGGAGTCCATGATCACCAACCCGGTGCCCACCCGTGCCGAGGTGAGCGACGTGGCCAATGCGGTACTGGACGGTACCGATGCGGTGATGACCTCGGCCGAAACCGCAGCGGGCAAGTTTCCGCTGGAGACCGTGATCGAAATGGCCAACATCTGTGCCGCGGCCGAAGCCGCCGAGCTGGTGGAGCTGGACTCAGACTTTACCGGCAAGACCTTTGCGCGCATCGACCAGTCCATCGCCATGGGCGCGCTGTTCACGGCCTACCACCTGGGGGCCAAGGCCATCGTGGCCCTGACCGAAAGCGGCTCCACCGCCCTGTGGATGAGCCGCCACCGCATCAACATCCCGATTTATGCGCTCACGCCCAAAGTGGCGACGCAACGCAAGATGACGCTGTACCGCAATGTGCGCCCGCTCTTGATGGACATGGGGCAAGACCGCGACACCCTGCTGGCCGAAGCCGAAAAGCACCTCAAGGCGCGCGGCATCGTGAAGACTGGCGACATCTACGCCATCACCTGCGGCGAGCCCATTGGTTCACCCGGGGGCACGAATATGCTCAGAATTTGTCAGGTGAGCTAGCCCCTCACGCTTGTCACGGCGTGTACTGCTGCGCCGCCCTTCACAGGGCGGTGCAGGAGCTTAACGTCACCATAGTCGTACAAGCTGGCACTTTGATCGGCGAGCGCGTTGTAGCTGGGCAAAGTGCCCCCCAGACGGCTGGTTACCGCCGTGGCGCAATTGATGGCGGTTTGCAAAGCGCCTTCGGTCCAGCCGCCGGAATAAGATACCCCGTCGCCCGCCAGGTAAACACCTTTGTCGGTGGCGGGCGTGAGCGCGCTCAGGAACTGGTAGTAGGCCGCTTGCAGACCGGGCTCCTGGCCCGGCAGATTGAGCTTGAAAGCCCCGTAGAAGTAGGGCTCACTTTGCCAATCGATGTTGAAAACCTCAGCATTCATGGGCAGTAAGCTCTTGCCCCAGGTCGCGTCAATCTTGGTAATGGCGGTAACCAAGGTGGTAAAGCGTTTTGCCACATCCATCGCCTGCAACTTCACCGAGTCATCTTCCCAAGTGTAGCTGACTGCCAACACACCATTGCTGGTGTTGGGGTAGTCCAGCGCGTAAATGCCGCGCGGTAGCGCATCGGTCTGGATCGTCTGCGGCACGCCAGGCAGTGGGTTGCCATTGACGTCCAGCCAAAACTTGGTCGCGGTGCGGATGAACATCTTGGACGAGCAAGTCATGTGCAGATTGCGCAAACCCTCCTTCACTGGCTCACTCACGAGATTGGGCGTGTCCGTCACCG
>CANCDA010000053.1 GCA_947374705.1 Comamonadaceae bacterium
TTGATCTTGGCGGGCACGGGCGACCTGCTCAACCCCGAATACGAGGCACAAGAGGCGGCGCATTACATCGCCGACGTGCGCTACGTCGCCATCAACCCGCAGCGCCCCATGGGCCACGTGTCGGGCGCGGGCATCAGCGCGCCTGAGAATGAGGTGCAGAACCGCGAGATTGGCGCGTTTCTGGAGGTGGTGACCGAGCGCGGGCGCAAGCTGCAATAGTCGTGCGCCATGGCCCGGACGATGAGCCTCTGCGTGATGTGCGCGGCGCATGCTTGTGATATTGTTAACACCATGCCGTGTAGCAAGAGAGCGCATTGGGGACACCTCGTCATGACCGGGCGACAACCGTCCAGTCCAATTCACTCAACGGCACTGCGCTACTGCAAAGGATCAAGCCATGACCACGCTTCAAATTGAATTACCCGATACCACTGCACAAGCCGCGCAAGCGGCTGGTCTGCTCACTCCTCAATCCATCGACCGTTTGCTGACGGAAGCTCTGCGCAAGCGTGAGGCGGCGAATTCGCTGCTGTCCATTGCAGACCGCGTGGCCGCCGCAGGCATCCCCGAGATGTCCATGCAAGAGATCAATGCCGAGGTAAAGGCTGCGCGCGCGCAGCGCGGGCCATTGAACTGAACCCAATGCGGGCGGTTATTGATACGAATGTCCTGATGTCGGGTTTGTTGTGGCGCAACACGCCGCATGCCCTGCTGGAGCAAGTGCGCAATGGCACGGTCATGTTGATCAGCAGCCCAGCACTACTGGCAGAGTTAGCCCGTGTCATAGACCGACCCAAGTTTGATGTGATTTTGCTGCGCACCAATACGTCTCGCACGCAAGCGCTGGCGGAGGTGCGTCAACTGGCCGAGGTGATTGATCCACCACCGCTGGCACAACCGGTGTGCCGTGACAAGGATGATGATGCGGTCTTGGCACTGGCCTTGGCTGCACAAGCCGATATGGTGATCTCGGGTGATGATGATTTACTGTGCCTCCATCCTTTTGAGGGGATACCTGTTTTGACGCCTGCGCAGGCGCTGCAACGGGTGCTGGAGTCACGTTAGCCGAGACCTCCATAAAGGGCCGTCAGAATTTTGAGGTCAGCGGTCAGGAGACCTCTCATTCATGACCGTCTTAGGCGTAAGTCACCCACGCCGCATGCTCTGGCTGGCCCAGGTGCGGGAGGGTGTTGTAGCTCAGCAGGGTGTGGCGTTTGGGGTTGAAGGTGAACTCGGTCACCGCGCTGTTGCGGATGCGCAGATTGAGTTCGATGGTGGCTTCATACGACAGCCCCAGCACATGACCTACCGCCATAGAAATCGGCCCACCACTGGAGACCAGCAGCACCGCGCCCTCGTGGTTTGCTCGCACATGATCCAGCGCGCCGGTCACGCCCGCTAAAAACTCGGCGTAGGGCGGCATGCCCTGGGGCTGGGTGTGGCCCTTCATCCATTGCAGTAGCCCGTCGCGCAGCAGCCGAAAGTGGTGGCGGTACAGCTCGGGGGTGTCGGGTTTGGCGAGTGGCTGCGGGTGAATGGCGGCAATTACCGCTTCGCTGTTGTATTCATTCAAACCGCTCCATGACAGCGCTTCATGCGTGTAGTCCGCACCCTTCGCAATGCCCGCCCAGGTTTGTTTTTGGCGTTGCAATGTGCCGGTGAGCACAGCGTCAAACTGCAAGCCTTGCGCACGCCAATGCTCGCCCAGGCGCAGGCTTTGCTGGTGGCCGAGTGGACTCAGTTGGTCATAATTTTCCGCGCCAAACGAGGCCTGGCCGTGGCGCACCAAATAGAGGGTTCCCATGCGTCGATTGTGCCAATCTCACAGAGTCGATTTCACCGCACCGACTTCACAGCGTGACGTGGCCGTCGATACAGCTCACCACCGCGCCGCCCACCCAGACCTGGCCGCTGGTGTCGCGTTCCAGGTGCACGCGCCCCGCGCGCTCCAGGCAAGTGCCTTGCGCGGCCAGATAGCGCTCGGGCATCAGGCCATCAGCGATGAGCCACTGGGCCAAGCTGGCGTTGAGGCTGCCGGTGACCGGGTCTTCTTCGATGCCAGAGGGCGCGACGAAGGCGCGCACCTCCAGGTCGGGGGCTGGGTGGATGGGCTGGTCAACTTCGTGGCCTAAAAAAACGCGGGCTTCTTGGCTTGATCGTGTGATCAAAACAGGCGTGCTCTGTGGCGCATCCATGGCCGCGACGCCGACCTTTTGCCCCAGTCGTTTCAGGGCGGCGTGGTCGGGCGTCAAGCCCAGCACGGTGTCCATGCTGTCGAGCAAGAGGCCGAGAAAGAGGGGGCCGTTGTTGAGTAGTTGTGCTGCCCTGAGCTGATGTGTTTGCAGACCGAGAGCTGTCATCACCTGCGCGAGCAAATCGGCTGGGGGGGCGCTGCGCTTGAGCGGTGGCGCGGCAAAGGCCAGGCGTGTGCCGTGTTGGCGAATGCGCACCAGGCCGACCTGACACTCTTGCACGATGGCTTCTCTGGATTGGGGTGTACCCCCTGCCTCCAGCCACGCATGGCAGGTGCCCAGGGTGGGGTGACCGGCAAAGGGCAGCTCGCCGCCGGGGGTGAAGATGCGCACGCGGTAATCGGCCTCGGGCGTTGTGGGCGGCAGCACGAAGGTGGTTTCTGACAGGTGAGTCCAGCGCGCGAAGCTTTGCATCTGCGCGTCGCTCAAGTCCGTGCCGTCCAGCACCACGGCCAGGGGGTTGCCCAGGTAGGGTGTGGCGGTGAAGACGTCCACTTGTTTGAAGTGGCGCTGGCGGGTGGGTGATGTCGATGGGTGCATGCGCACGACTTTACGCGATGCGACACAAAGTGGGGGCTAGCTCAGGTAGTTGAAGAGGGAGAGCCGTTGCACCTGGGCATAGGTTTTCAGTGCAGCGTCATAACCGGTTTGCTGGTTTTGAAAGTCCGAAATGCCTTGCACCATGTCCATGTCTTCGGCGCGTGAGCGGTCAGCGGCGAGTTGCTGGGTTTTGGTTTGCTGATTTTTGTCAATGATGTCGGCCCGGTTGAGCGCGTCGCCCGCAATGCCGCGTGCCGACTGAATGCGGCTCATGCCCGCGTCGATTTGGGCCAACGCCAGCGTGGTGGCCTGGGTGAGTGCGTGGGGGGTGGCGGTGGGGCTGTTGATGCTGTTGATGGCGCTGTCCAGGATGTTGAACAGGTCGGTGCGGGTGCTGGGGGCCAGTTGCAGGGTGTCGCCGTTGACCGGTACGCCATGCGCCGTGAACGACAGGCCGTCAAAGTTGATGGCCTTGCCATCGACATAGGGCTGGGCCGTGGCGACGGTGGTCGCGCTGGTGGTGTCGCTCACGTTGTAGGTGGTCACACCCGCCACGACAGAGAAGCTTACGGTGTAGTTGTGCCCGGTCACTGCCGCCGGGTTGAGCACCTGGCCCACGTCGGTCCAGGCCGTGCCGGTATTGGCCCCACCCAGCCCAACGGTGAACACGCCGTTGCCCGTGGGCACATCCATCCACACCGCTTGCCCGTCCATCAGCGCGGGGATGGACACGGGCGTGCTGGCGTGCTGTCCGGCAATGCCGTTGAAGACCACGCCACTGGCAGCGTCGGTAAAGGGAGCGCCCGCACTGCCCAGGCCACCAAACAAAGGGATGCCGTTGCTGTCTTGCTGGTTGGCATAGCCAAACAACTGGTCGCGCAGGGTGGTGATTTGTTGGGCAATGCTGCTGCGGTTGGCGGGGCTCAGGGCGGCATTGCCCGCGCTGATGACCAGGTCGCGCAGGGTTTGCAGCGCACCGCTGGCGTCGCCCAGGGTGCTCTCGGCGGTGGCCATGGCATTGCGCTGCAAGCCCAGGGCACGTTGCTCGGTTTGTACACGGGTGGCGCGGGTCAAGGCCCGCTCGGCCTGCGCGGCGCCGGCGGGGTCGTCGCTGGCGTGGATGACTTTTTTGCCGGCGGATAATTTTTCTTGCAAATCGGCCAAACCGGCCTGGCGGCTGCTCAGTTTGACCAGTGTGTTGTCAAAGAGGTTGGCACTTCCCATGCGCATGTTCATAGCTCTGTCCTTTCAGCGCGCTGCATCATCGGCCCAGGTTTTGCATCAAGGTGTCGAAAATGCTTTGCGAGATTTGTAGCATCTTGCCCGCCGCCTGGTAGGCCTGCTGAAATTGCAGCAACTTGGCGGCTTCTTCGTCCAGGTTCACGCCCGACACACTGGTGCGGTCGGTCTCGATCTGGGTGGCAATGTTGGTGGACACGGCCATGGTGGTCTTGGCACTTTGCACCCGCGTGCCGATGCTGGCCATCAGGCTGGCGTAGCCATCGGTCAAGGGGCCACCGTCAAACAGGGCCAGGTCACGCAAGTCCATCATGGCCTGGGCATTGCCCGCGTCCAGCGCCGGGTAGGTATTGGGCTGCACGGTGTAATTGTCCCCTGCTTGCGGCACGCCTTTGAGCGTGAGTGACCAGCCGGTGAGCGGCCCAGCCGTGCTGTATTCAATCGGCTGACTCGGGGTGTAGGCATAGACCGTGGCCCCGGTGTCGGAGCGGGTGTAGCTGCCTGGTCCGGTGAAAGTGAGTGTGACGGCGGGCGGTGCGGGCTGTGTGCGCGCAGCCAGACCATCCACCACCAAGGTGCCTGCGTTGGTCAGGCCTGCGCGGGCCGCCACTGGGCTGGCCATGGCCAAGCCGCGCGGTGATGAAAAAGCCGTGGCCATGCTGGGGGCTGCCGCGCTGAAGGGGGTGATCAAAAAGCGGTCGCCCGCCGTCGCAGCCACGGCGCTTTTCTGGATGTCCAAACCGTCGATCTTGACTGGGTTGCTCATCCCAAAATCAAACGCCGTTACCACCCCGTCTGACAGGCGCGTGATGTTGCCGGTGGTGGCAGTGCCAAAGCTGAGCTCGTAGTTGGAGGCGATCAAAGCGGGCGCGCCTGAGCTGGGGCTGGTCTGCACGTTCACACTGAGCGTGGTGCCCGGCAGTGCGTTGCTGCTCGCCGGATAGCCGTTGGGGATGGGCTTCAAGTTGAACAATGGTGTGCCGGGGTTGCCGTTGAGGTCCATTCCCAAGGCCTGCTGCTCGTTCATTTTGGTGCCAATGGCCAGAGCCATGCGGCCCAGCAGGTTGCCCGCTTCCACCAGGTCACTGTTTTGAAAGCGCAGCAAACCGGCAACCTCACCGCCCCCCAACTGAGACGCAACGAGGTTTTGAGGTACCCCGCTGACGGTCATCGTCAATTGGCTTTGGGCCGGGTCGTTGAACGCATCGTTCACGATTTTGAGCGGCGAAACGGCAGTGCCCAGCACCAAGGGCTGGCTGCTGCTCAGGAAGATGCCCACACTGCCATCGTCGGCGGCAATCGAGGTGGTTTGCACGTAGTGGTTGAGTTGGTTAATCAGGTGGTCACGCTGGTCCAGCAAGTCATTTGGGCTGTGGCCGCTGCCCAAGGCTTTGGTGATCTGGTCGTTGCTGTTGGCAATCTGTTGAGCCAGGTTGTTGATGGTGGTGACGTCGGTTTTAAGCTGGGCAGTGGCCCCCAGCTTCAAGTCGTTGAGTTGACTCGCCGCTGTGCGCAGGCGGGCGGCGGTCTCATCGGCCAAAGTGAGGACAACTGAGCGTGCGGTGGCGTCGGTGGGTGCATTCACCACGTCTGAGAAGGCATTGAGCATGTTGCTGATGGACGCCCCCAGACCTTCTGAGCCACCTTGAAAAATGTTTTCCAGTTGGCTCAAGTTGTTGGCGCGAATCGTGTCACTCGCGGCGACCGATTTGGACAGCGCCGCTTGCTGCGTCAAAAACTCGCTGTAGTTGCGCTGCACTGTTTCAATCGACACACCCTTGCCGTAATAACCCGTGCCGGAGAACTGCCCCGCCACACTTTTGAGCACCACCGATTGGCGCGAGTAGCCCGGCGTGTTGACGTTGGCAATGTTGTTGCCCACCGTTTGCAGCGCACTCTGATTGACCAGCAGCGCCCGCACGCCGATGTTCATGACGTCTGCCATGGCCTGCTCCTTTAGCCTTGCGCGCGCTGCAATTGCAGCGTGGTGTTGATGGCCCGACTCAGCTTGGCGGCGTAGTCGGGGTCGGTGGCATAGCCCGCGTTTTGCAGGCTGCTGGCATAGGCTTGCACCGAGCCAGTTTGCTGGCGCGCTTGCGCGTAGCGTGGGCTTTGTGAGATCAGCTTGGCGTAATCCCGAAACGCGTCCTCATACGAGTCGTAGGCGCGAAATTTGGCCACCGACTTTTGCGGCTCACCGTTCACATACTCGGTGGTCACCACCTGCGCGACGCGGCCCGTCCAACTGGGCGTGGCCTTGATGCCAAACAGGTTGAAGGACGTGCTGCCGTCGCTCAGCTTGATTTCTCGCTGACCCCAGCCACTCTCGTGTCCGGCCTGGCCGATCATGAAGCTGGCGGGGATGCCACTGGATTTTTCGACCTGTGCGGCGGCCTCGCCGTGGCGCTGGATGAAGCTGGCTTGAGCGCCGGTGACGGGGGCCGGGCTGCGTTCGGACAGCGAGAGGGTGGATGGGGCGAGAGTCTGTTGACCGTTCATTTTGTTCGCCTCCGAGCTTGGATTTGCACCCATCTGGCGCGTGAGTTGTTGGGCAATCAGATCGGCCAGCCCACCGGGCTGGCCCGACATTTGCACGGCGAACTGCTGGTCCAGCAAGTCCGTACCCAGGTCGCCCTGCGCGCTGTCCATCAGGCCCGATTTCATCGTCGCCTCGCGCATGCTTTTGAGCAGCTCGCGCATGAACAGGGCTTCAAACTGTTTGGCGGTTTCTTTGATCGCGGCGGGCGTGTTCTGACCGGCTTGCAGCTTCAGGCTGTTGAGTGTGCGGGCGTCTGCCGCCAGTGCGTTGGTGCTGGGTGATGGGGTGCTGGAGAGCAGATTGAGGGCCATCTCAAATCACCTCCAGCTCCGCGTTCAGCGCACCGGCGGCCTTGATGGCTTGCAGAATGGCCAGCAGGTCTTGTGGCGTGGCGCCCAGCGCGTTCAGGGCACGCACCACATCGGCCAGCAAGGGTGCGGCGGGCAGTTGGATCAGGATGCCGGGCTCCTGCTTGATCTGGATGTTGGCTTTCTCAGTCACCACCGTTTGCCCGTTGGACAGGGGGCCGGGCTGGCTGATGATGGGCGTGGAGCTGATGCTGACCGACAGGTTGCCGTGCGCGATGGCGCAGGGCCCGAGTGTGACGGCCTGGTTCAGCACGATGGAGCCGGTGCGCGAGTTGATGACGACTTTGGCCGAGGGGATGGAGGCCGTCAACGTGATTTCTTCCATTTCCGCAATGAAGGCAATGCGGGCGTTGGCGTCCGTGGGGGCTTGCACATCCACCGTGCGGCCATCGAGTGCGCGGGCTGAGCCTGCGCCGAAGCGGGCGTTGATGGCCTCGGCCACGCGCCGTGCGGTTTGAAAGTCTGACGCCTCCAGGCCGAGTTTGATGCTGGCGCCCTCCAGCAACGGTGTGGGCACGGTGCGCTCAATCTGCGCGCCATTGGGCACGCGTCCGGCGCTCAGGTGGTTGATCTGCACCTTGGAGCCGCCCGCTGAGGCCCCCGCGCCCGCCACGATCAGGTTGCCCTGGGCCAGTGCGTAAATTTCACCATCCGCGCCCTTGAGCGGTGTGGTGAGCAGCAGGCCACCTTTGAGCGATTTGGCATTGCCCATGGAGGACACGTTCACGTCCATCATCTGGCCGGGCCGGGCAAAGGGCGGGAGCTGCGCGGTGACCAGCACAGCGGCTACGTTTTTGATTTGCAGCTTGGCCAGTGAGTCGCTTGAGAGCGTGATGCCGAGCTGTTGCAGGTAGTTGCTCAGGCTTTGCGAGGTGTAGGGCATTTGCGTGGTCTGGTCGCCCGTGCCGTCCAGGCCGATGACCAAGCCAAAGCCGGTCAAGGGGTTGCTGCGCACGCCTTCAATCGTGGCGACTTCTTTGATGCGACTGGCTTGGGCCGTGCACGGTAGAAGCAGGCTGCTTATCAGCAGGGCACTCAGCATAAGGTGCAAATGTTTTGTCATGGTCAGGGGCTCAAGAACTCACAAAACCTGTCGATATAGAGAAGATCAGGTCAAACCATTCTGAGCGGCTTCAAAACGGCAGAAAGCTGAAAAAGAAGCGCGTTAACCAGCCAACTGTTTGCGCTTCGTTGGTCGCGCCGCGCCCTTTGGATTCGACCCGCACATTGGCCACCTGGTTGGAGCTCACGATGCTGCCGGGCAAGATCACGCGCGGGTCCACCGTGCCTGAAAAACGCAGCACATCCACGTTCTGGTTCACGCCAATTTGCTTTTCACCCACCACCACCAAATGCCCGTTGGGCAAGACCTCGGACACCGTGGCGGTGATCGAACCTGAGAAGGTGTTGGCGCTCTCGGTGCCGCCCTTGCCCGCAAAGTCGCTGGCCGAATTGGCCCCGAGCGAGGCCCGGTTTTGCATCTCGGACGGGAACGAGAAACCGGGGAAGGCGGTCAGTCCGCCGGACAGGCTGCTGCTGCGGTTGGCCGTGGAGGTGGACTTCTGGCTGGCCGTGACGTTCTCCACAATCTGAATGGTCAGCGTGTCGCCCACCAGCCGGGCTCTGCGGTCTTCAAACGCAGGGCGATAACTCACGGTTTGAAACAGGCTGCCGGTGACAGGGCGCAGCCCCAAGGCCGGGGCGGCGGGTGCTACGGCGGCCGACTTGGACTCGGCAAAATCGACCTTGACCGTTTGTGACAGCGACTCGCAGCCGCTGAGCAGCAGAGCTGCATTCACGGCGCTCACGGCGCTGACGAGGAGGAGCCAGGGGCGTGCGGCGGCCATCACAGCTGCCCCAGTTTTTGCAGCATCTGATCCGAGGTTTGAATCGCCTTGGAATTCATCTCATAAGCGCGCTGGGTCTGGATCATGCTGACCAGCTCCTGCACCACATTGACGTTGGAGGTCTCCACATAACCCTGCATCAACGAGCCCATGCCGTTGGCCCCGGGCGTGCCGGCCTGCGGCTGGCCCGAGGCGGGGCTCTCGGCATACAGGTTTTGGCCACGTGGATCGAGGCCTGCCGGGTTGACGAAGTTGGCCAGCGTAATCGTGCCAATGGGTTGCGGTGCGACGTTGCCGGGGATCATGGCCGTGACCGTGCCGTCGGCCGCAATACTGACCCCTTTGGCATTGGCAGGCACGGTCACGCCATTGGCGACCGGGTGGCCGGTGGCGGTGACGAGTCGGCCCTGCGCGTCGATTTGAAACGAGCCGTCGCGCGTGTAGTTGAGCGTGCCGTCGGGCATGGTGATCTGGAAGAAGCCATTGCCCTGAATCGCCACGTCCATGGCGTTGCTGGACTGCTGCACATTGCCCTGCGCAAACGAGCGGCTGGTGGCCACGGTGCGCACGCCCAGGCCCACCTGCAAACCCGTAGGTAACTGCGATTGCTCCGAGCTGCTGGAGCCGACCTGGCGCAGGTTTTGGTACATCAGGTCTTCAAACACGGCATGGGCGCGTTTGAAGCCGGTGGTGGAAACATTGGCCAGGTTGTTGGAGATGATGTCCAACTGGGTTTGCTGAGCTTCCATGCCGGTTTTTGATATCCACAGTGAGTTGATCATGATGTGTTCCTTTTTTAGCTTTGCAGATTCAGCAACTGCGAGGCCGATTTGTCATTGGTCTCGGCGTTTTGCAGCAAGCGCATTTGCACCTCGAACTGACGCGCGGTCTGGATCATGCCCACCATGGTCTCCACCGCATTCACGTTGGAGCCCTCCAGCGTGCCCGTGGTCAGCCGGGCCGTGGCACTGCTGGGCAGCGGGTCGCCCGAGGCGGCTCGAAACAGACCGTCGGTGCCGCGCTTGAGCGGGTCTTGTGCATCGGGCGTCACCATCTTTAACTTTCCCACATTGGCCGCAGGCTGGTTGCCGAGCTTGGCGCTCAGCGTGCCGTCTGAGCCCAAGCTCACGCTGGCCCCCAGGGGCAAGGTGATCGGTGCACCACCGTCTGAGAGCACCGTCAAACCATTGCCCGTCATCAGCGTGCCCTGAGGCGACACTTCAAACGCACCGTTGCGGGTGTAGGCCTCCGTGCCGTCCAGGCCCTGCACGGCAAACCAGCTATTGCCCTGGGCCATCGCGTCCAGGTCGCGCCCCGTGCGCTGCGCGGGGCCAGCAGTGTCCAGATGTCCGGCGGTGGCTTCGAGTGAGAACACCCGTGTCGCCAACCCATCGCCCTGCAAGGGCACGGCGCGGAAGGTGGACAGCTCGGCACGAAAGCCGTTGGTGGACGCGTTGGCCAGGTTGTTGGACAACACGGCTTGCCGGTGGGACGCGGCGTTGGCCCCGGTCATGGCGGTGTAGATCAGGCGATCCATGGGGTGCTCGTTTCCGTCGTGCGTTGGCTGGCGCAACTCAATGCATGTTCACCAGGGTTTGCATGATCGCGTCTTGCGTCTTGATGGTCTGTGCACTGGCCTGGTAGGCGCGTTGTGCGGTCATCATGTTGACCAGCTCGGCGGTCAGGTCGATGTTGGAATCCTCCAGCGCACCTGACTGGGTGGCGCCGAATTTGCCCTGGCCCGGTTGCCCTTGGATGGGTTGGCCTGAGCTGGCGGTTTCGACCCAATTGCCGCCATCAATTTGCGCCAGACCCTGCACATTGCGAAAGTCGGCCAAGGCCAGCATGCCCCCCGCCTGGGACTGACCGTTGGAGTAGTTGGTGGTGATGACACCATCTTTGCCGATCTTCAGGCTGGTGAGTGAGCCTGGTGGGTAGCCGTCTTGCGTCAAATTGGAGACGCTGAAGCTGGCCCCATACTGCGTGGCTTTGCTCAGGTCAACCGTGACGGGAAAGGCCGGCACGGTGCTGGGGGCGGGGGGTGTCAAGTTCAGCGTCATGGGGCTGCCGCTGGTCAGCTTGCCGGTGGCATCAAAGACGAGTGAGCCGACGGAGGTGCCGGTCAGGGAGTCATAAACATCCCACTGGTCGGTGGCCGCTGCGGCCGGCGCTACTTTCTGAAAATACAAACTCACGGGCAGCGTCACGCCCTGTGAGTCGTAGGCCGTGAGGGCCGTTCCGTAGGTGGACAAAGGTGTGGGCGGCACGGCCGTGGCGGCAATCGGTGCGCGGGCGTCCAGGTTGAACTCGGTGCTGATGGAGGAGGTTTGCTTGGCGGCAATCGGTGCGCTGGTGGGCAGTTTCAAGGGTGCGGCCGACACGCTGGTGGGCACACCCGCCGAGGTGGTTTGGTAGCCCATGACTTTGCCACCGGTGTTGGACACCATATTGCCCTGGCTGTCGAGCTTGAACTGCCCGGAGCGCGAGTAGGCCGAGGTGCCATCGGGCAATAACAACTGGAAAAAACCATTGCCATTGATGGCCACGTCCAGGTTGTTGCCCGTCATGGTGATGTTGCCCTGGCTGAAGGACTGTGACACGGTGGCCACCGACACGCCGATGCCGTCGCCATTGCCCCCGCCCGCGCCCAGCGAGGCGGCCACCACTTCAGAAAACTCCACGCGCGAGCCTTTCATGCCAATGGTGTTGGCGTTGGCAATGTTGTTGCCAATCACGTCCAGATTGCGACTGGCAGAAGCTAAACCGGAGAGGCCTGATTGAGATGCCATGATGGGCTCCTTGGGTGAAAAGAGGTTGAGTTAAAGAATGGCCGCGACGTCGCTGTAACTCACAGCGCGACCGCTTTGCAGTTGGATGGACAGCGCGCCGTTGACCGCGCCCACCGAGACGACTTTCTCGCGCACCAGCGTCGTGCTGGCCACGGGTTTTTGACCCAGGGTGGCGTTGACGCGGTAGCTGAGCTTGCCCGCGCCCTGGTAGCTGCTGGTGTTCCAGTCAAAACTGTGCCGACCTGCGGCCTGCGTGCCCATGTTGACGCTGTCCAGAACCTGACCGCTGGGGCTCAAAATATCGACGCTGACGTTGTCCGCCGCACCGGCCAAATCAAAGGCCGCGCTGGCCAGACCGGTGCTCGCGTTGGGCGTGAGCGTGGTGCCCGCCGTGAGCACGTCTTGCCCCACCATGCTGCTGCCCTGCAAGACCTGCATGGCGCTGAATTGCGCGGCCATGCCGGTGAGGGTTTGGTTGAGTTGCTGAATGCCGTTGACGGTGTTGATCTGTGCCATCTGGCTCGTCATCTGCGCGTTGTCCATGGGGTTCATCGGATCCTGGTTGTGGATTTGCGCGACCAAGAGTTTGAGGAAACGGTCTTGCATGGCCGCAGGGTCGGTGGTGGTGTCGCTGTTGGCCGCCGCAGATGGGGTGGTGGCCGAACTGTTGCTCGGGCCGGTGAGGGTGTTGGTGGCATTGCCGGTGGCGGAGATCATGGTGTGTGCTTTCTGCGTTATTGCCCGATTTGCAGGGTCTTGAGCAAGAGGGTTTTGGCGGTGTTCATGACTTCGACGTTGTTTTGGTAGGAGCGCGACGCCGAGATCATGTTGACCATCTCTTCCACCGGGTTCACGTTGGAGTGCGTGACG
This sequence comes from Comamonadaceae bacterium, assembly GCA_947374705.1. Lineage (GTDB taxonomy): Bacteria > Pseudomonadota > Gammaproteobacteria > Burkholderiales > Burkholderiaceae_C > CANCDA01. Next base: position 12,445 of record CANCDA010000053.1, read on the forward strand.
TAGCCTTCGGCGTCCGATGAAGGGTGGTTAGGGTCATGCACCCGGCGGCCTGGCGCCTGGTTTTCCTGAACGCTTTTGACATTGACGCCGGCGGAAGCGTCTGCCCCCATCAACACCGTCTCAAAAACCAACTGCTTGCCCTTGTAGGCCTTGCCATCCGGCCCGGCCACAGCGTCGGCATTGGCCAGGTTGCTGGCCACCACATTGAGGCGCTGCGACTGCGCGCTGATGGCACTGGCTGAGACGCCGAAAATTGAAAACATGGACATGGTCAATCTCCACTGGGTTAATCAAAATCTCACTGCCCCTGAATGGCACTGAGCAAGGTTTTGGACTGGCTGTTGATGAAGCGCAGCGTGGACTCATAGCGCACCGCGTTGTCCACAAACTTGCTGCGCTCGCGGTCCAGGTCCACGCTGTTGTTGTCCATGCTGGGTTGGCTGGGCGTGGTGTAGGCCAGTGGCTGTGCGCCACCCAACTCGCCGGTGGAAGCGCTCAAGGGCATGTGCCGTGCATGTGAAGCCTGAGCTGCCTTGGCAGTGCTTGTCGCCACCATCGTCAGGCCACTGCTGCTGGTCATCTGCGACATGGCCTCCTGGAAATTGAGTTCGCGTGCGGCATAGCCTGGGGTGTCTGCGTTGGCAATGTTGCTGGCAATCACGCGCTGGCGTTCAGCGCGCACCACCAGAGCTTTGGCCTGAAAGTCCAACGCGCTGTTCATTTGTGCAAACATGACTCACCTCATCTTCTGGTTGACAAGCTCTGAGCGAGTGCCAAAGCTTCAAACGTTCGGTCAGTATGGGGAAAACTTGAATCGGTGAGTTGGAAAATTGCAGGCGATTTCACCCGCATTTGCGTGCCTTGTGAGCGAGCCACCTGCGTACAGTGGTGGCTATGAAAAATCTCATTCCAACGGTGTGCACGGTACTCATTCAATGGAGTGTGTTGTGCGGCTTGGCTTCTGGCACTCAGGCGCAAACTGGGTCGCAAACACGGATGCCCGCGGTGTCTGAAAACGAATGGCTGGAGAACACCCGGCGCTGGTTGTTGGCCCAGTCGTCCGCGAGCGTGCCCGCCACGGGTGTTGAGCCTTTGCGCATGGAAGTTGTCGTAGGTAACTTGGACAGTCGCTTGCGGCTGGCCCCTTGCGCGCAAGTGCAGCCCTATGTCCCAACAGGTTCGCGCCTGTGGGGCAAAACCCGTTTGGGCTTGCGTTGTTTGGCGGGGGAGACGAAATGGAACGTTTTTATACCCGTCACCATTCATGCCTGGGGCCTAGCCTGGGTGGTGCGACGGGATGTGGCCGCTGGTGCGGCGATGACCCTGGCCGACGGCATGCAAGCCGAGGTGGACTGGGCCGATGAAGCCAGCCCCGTGCTGGTCGAACCCGCCGCCTGGGTCGGGCAAGTCGCCACCCGTGCCTTGAGCACGGGCCAAGTCTTGCGCCAGAGCACGGTGCGTGCGGCGCAAGTCTTTCAGGCCGGAGCGCAAGTGCGGGTGCTGGCGCGGGGCTCGGGCTTTCAGATTAGCGCTGATGGGCAAGCCCTGTCGGCAGGGGTTGTGGGTCAAATG
>CANCDA010000054.1 GCA_947374705.1 Comamonadaceae bacterium
CAACAGGGCGGCCACTTTGGCGCTTTGTTGGAGTGTCTCGCGTCGAGTTTGCATCTGAGTTTCCTTGCTTAAATTCATGCCAATTAAAAATTACACCACGAAAATCAATTTATTCTTATTTGCCCATGCCTTTTCCCATGTCACTCGCCAACCATTCGGCCAGGGTTTGGGCCTCTGCCGCGCTCAGGGCTTGCGCGGGCATGGGGATAGGCCCCCACACGCCACTGCCACCGGACTTGATCTTGCCCGCCAGATAGTCCACCTTGCCTGCATGCTTTTTGCTGATGTCTTGAAAACTCGGGCCTACTATTTTTTTGTCCACACCATGGCAAGCCGTGCAGCTGTATTTTTGTGCCAGGGCCAGTGCGGTTTGACTTTCGCCACGGCCAGCATCTGTCTTGGTCACCATCGCTACGGCTACCGTGGCCACGCCCTGCTGCGCTTCTGACCGTGTGGTGTCTGCGCCGCGCTGCGCGCCAACCCAACGGTTTTGCTCGGCCAAGTTACCGTGGGCATTGCGGGCATGCTCAGGGATCGAAGAGACGACTTTCACCACGTCCCCACAGTTCTTCATGCACGCTGTGTTGCGCGTATCGGGTTTGATGTGGGACGTACCGAACTCTTTGCCTGACCACAGGGCATGCTGCTTTGTCATTCCGTTGCGGTTGGGCATGCGCTGTTGCACCTCGGCGATGTTCTTGTCCGACAGCACGTAGTCGTCTGGCACGATGCCACCCAGGTTCAGCAGGAAGGCCGTGACGGCGTACACCTCTTCGGTGCTGAGCGACTTCGGGGCCGTCCAGGGCATGGCGCGGTTGATGTAGTCCCAAAGGGTAGAGACGGTGGACACCTTCATCAAAGTGGTGCGCCCAGGGTAGGTGTTGCCGCTCAAATTGGCCACGCGGCCTGTCTTGATGTCTTGCGCTGTGGTACCGCCGACCAAGGGGCTGTACACCTCGCCTGATTCGCCAAACACGCCGTGGCAACTGGCGCATTTGCTCTCCCACACGTCCTGCCCCTTGGCAACGCTGCCTGCGCCTGCGGGCAAGCCTTTGAAGTCTGCGCGCACATCAATGTCCCACGCGGCGACTTCTTTGGGTGTGGCATCACGCCCCACGCCGGGGTATTTGTTCGCGCCTTGTGCGCTGGCGGCAGCGACCACCACCAGCAAAGCACCCACGAGAAAGAGCTTAGGAGACTTGAACATTTTTCACCTCGCCGGACTCGCTCACCAGCCATGATTGGATGGCGTTGTTGTGATAAATCGACCGTGTACCCCGCACCATGCGCAGTTGCTGGTAGGTGGGTTGCACATAGCCGGTTTCGTCCATGGCGCGGCTTTGGATGATGGCGGGCTGGCCGTCCCACACCCAGTCCAGGTTGAAGCGGGTCAATGACTTGGTTTGCACCGTGCCTTCCAGGCGCGCGCTGCGCCAGTTGCGCCCGCCGTCCACCGACACATCCACGCGTTTGACCTTGCCACGCCCAGACCAGGCCAGGCCGGTGATGCTGTAGAAACCCTTGTCCAGCAACACTTGCCCGCCCGAAGGTGTGGTCACCACGCTCTTGCACTCCTGAATACCGGCGTACTGGCGATGCAGGCCACCGGGTTGCAAGTCCATATAGTGAACGGCTTCGTCCTTGGTGGCATAGGGCTGGTCGCCCACTTCAAGGCGGCGCAGGTACTTGACCCAACTCACACCCTGGATACCCGGCACGATCAAACGCAGCGGATAGCCCTGCTCGGGGCGCAGCATTTCGCCGTTTTGGCCGTAGGCCACAAAGACTTCACCGCTCTTGATCAAATCCATCGGGATGGTGCGTGTCATGGACGAGCCGTCCGCCCCCTCAGCCAGTACAAATTTCCCGTTTTTCAGATCAGCCCCGGCCAGCTCCAGCAGCGTGATGAGCGGCACACCGGTGAACTCGCTGCACGACACCATGCCGTGCGTGTACTGCACCGTGGGCACGGCCACATTGCCCCACTCCACCGCCGTGTTGGCACCACACTCGATGAAGTGAAAGCGCGAGACCGCAGGCAGACGCATGATCTCGTCCACCGAGAACACCTTGCTGGCCTTGACCATGCCGTTGATCATCAAACGGTGCTTCGTGGGGTCAATGTCCCACCAGCCCTGGTGATGCCGCTCGAAATGCAGGCCGCTCGGTGTGACCACGCCGAACAGCGACTGCAAGGGCGCAAACGACACCGAAGCCTGCGTCGTCTGGGTCAAGCCTGGGCTTTGTCGGCGCTGCACATTGGCCTCAAATTTGGAGGGTTTGCCGTAGCCGTCATTAGCAGCCACGCCTTGGCCCAAGCCCTTGCTGTGCTCGGGCAGGTTCAGGATGTTGGGGTCGCCTGCGTTTTGGTCAAGCGGCTTGGCCTGTGCCAGCGCCGCAGGCATCACTGCACCGACCGAAGCCGCTGCAAACGCACTGCGAATGAAATCACGCCGCCCGTGCTTGGCCTGCGCAAACACGGTCTTGATGCCGGTTTTGTCCAAAAAACTCTCGGGCGCTTTGCGCACCCGACCCACGCTGAAATCATTTTGCATCCTGGATGCTCCTTCTCTTTTAATTCCATACATTCTAATTTACTAATATATAGAATAAACGAACTCAAGTACAGTAGGGTTTTCCCACAGACACGTCTCGCCCATGGCCAAAGCAATTTCCCCCGCAAGTCCCCAAGAAATGGTCGAATCCGACCAGGTGTTTGAGCGGGCAGCCGACGTCTTTCGGGTCATGTCAGCCCCCATGCGGCTGAAGATCATCAGCCACCTCTGTGATGGCGAAAAGAATGTAAGTTACCTGCTCAGCAAGATCGACACCACGCAGCCCAATATGTCCCAACACCTCACCACGCTGTACCAAGCCGGGGTGCTGGGCAAGCGCCGTGAAGGGGTGCAGATTCATTACCGCATCATTAACGAACGCGTGGCCCATTTATGTCGCACGGTGTGCATGCAAATTGCCACGGATTCCGATTAATTCACGGCATCGCCCCAGGGTACGTCAGCCCAAGGTATCGGCCCAGATATTTTGCGCCCAGTTCATGGCGTAAACCCCTTCCAACTCCGTCGGTCCAGGCGACACGCCACCCGAACCTGCCACCGCCTTGAAGGTTTTCTCCGCCGCCACGTACTGGTGAACCGAGGCCACGTGAATCACCAACTTGTCGTTCACAAAGCTGTAACAGGTGTTGTTGAGCATCGGATTTTGATTGACCTCCAAGCCCGATAGCTGTGCCACAACCGCAGCCGCCACCACTTTGCCGTGAGAGTTGGCCATATGGCCAGACTTGGGCATGAGCGGCGCGGACATGGTTGCATCACCGATCACGTGCACATCTTTGGCAACGGTGGACTCAAACGTCAGGTAATTGACATGACACCAACGCGCATTGGCGTTGGCCAAGCCGGACTGCATGGCAATCGAACCCGCGCTCATGTCGGGCAGCACATTGAGCACGTTGGCCTTGACATCGTCTTGCACTTCGAACTTGACCGTGTTGGTCTTGGCGTCCACCGCCACAGCCTTGTGCCCGCCTTGGTACTCCAGCATGCCCTTGTAGTTGTCGGCCCAAAACTTTTTGAACAAGGGGCCTTTGGAGGTCACGTCCGGGTTGGCGTCCAAAATCAGCACCTTGGATTTGGGCTTGAACTGTTTGAAGTACGAGGCCACCTGACTGGCGCGCTCGTACGGGCCGGGCGGGCAGCGGTACGGTGCCAGTGGAATGGTGAGTGCGTACACACCGCCATCGGGCATGGTTTCGAGTTGCTTGCGCAGGGCCAAGGTTTCAGGCCCGGCCTTCCAGGCTTGCAAAATCTGGCCCGAGGCGTTGGCCGCCTGCAGGCCCTCAATGCTGTTCCACATCAGGTCAATGCCGGGCGAGACGATCAGCTTGTCATAGCCGATGCTGGCCCCACCGGCCAGGGTCACGGTTTTCTTGGCGGAGTCGATGCTGTTGACCCTATCTTTGACCAGAGTCACACCATGTTTGCCACTCAGGTTGTCATACGGGCTGGTGATGTCGCCCATGGTTTTGGAGCCGCCCAACACGAGGTTGGAGATGGGGCAAGAGATGAAGCTGGCGTTGGGTTCAACCAGCACCACGTCAATCTGGTAGCCCGACAACATGCGCACGTACTTGGCGGCTGTGGCACCGCCATAGCCGCCACCGACCACCACCACCTTGGCTTTGGACGGCACCGTGCCGGTACTGGCGCAACCGACCAAGCTGCCCAATGCCCCCATGGAACCCACCGCGAAGGAAGCCCCCACAAAACTGCGTCTTTTCATGATGGCTCCTTAGCGCTTGAGGGTAGAAAAATAAGTAGCCAGGGCTTCGACCTGCGGGTCGCTATAGCCTTTGGCGAGCTGGTGCATGACAGTGGCAGGGCGGCTACCGTCTTTAAAGGCCTTGAATTGGGCCAGGAAAGCATCACGCGGCATGCCGGCTAACGGGGCCAAGGGCGAGCCACTGACCGGGCGTCCGTCCGTGCCATGGCAGGCGGCACAGGTGGCGGCCAAGCTGCGCAGGTTCAGGGTGGCGGCATCTTGGGCCACGGCGGCACTGCTGGCCATGCCTGCCAGCACCAAGGCTGCAAGCGGGTTTCTGAGGTGCATGTCAAATCTCCTAAAGATGTCTACCAAATATCAATGAACACTAATGTAACCAGTTGCTTATTTACCCTCACTACGGAATTACCCTTAGGTACGAAGCCGTTCCCAAAGCACCATTAATTCAGCGGATACTGATATTGGGTAATAATTCGCGAGTGAAAACCCATTGTGTCGTCTGCGCCTTGATTTTGTCCATTGGATTGGCATTTTTTTGCAATCCCGCGCTGGCCGCAGATGAGCCCACTTTGAAGGCCGAAAAAGTCTCCGCCTCAGCTTGGTATGTACAGGGCGCGTCGGCGCTGGGCTCGTCAGTCAATCAGAACTTCATCTCCAACGCCGGTTTTGTTGTCACACCTGCCGGTGTGGTGGTGATCGACGCGCTGGGCTCACCTGCATTGGCTACCCGCTTGGTTGCGCAAATCCGAAAAATCACCCCGCTGCCCATCACCCACGTGATCGTGACGCACTACCACGCCGATCACATCTACGGCTTGCAGACTTTTAAAGCCTTGGGCGCGCGCATCTTGGCCCACCCCGCCGCCAAGGACTACTTGAACTCCGACACCGCCCGCTTGCGGCTGGAGTCGTCCAGAAAAGACATGGCCCCCTGGGTCAATGCCGACACCCATCTCGTTGCGCCCGACGAGTGGATTGAAGGTGAAAAAGAGCTCAGCGTAGGCGGCGTGCTGTTCAAGATCAAACCCGTCGGCCCTGCCCATACCCCGGAAGACCTGGTCGTTTATCTGCCTCAGGAGAAAGTACTGTTTGCGGGTGACCTGGTGTTTCGCAGCCGCATCCCCTTTGTAGGCCAGGCCGACAGTCGCCACTGGATTACGGCGCTGGATCAACTGCTGACGTTTGACGCGCTCACCGTCGTGCCCGGCCATGGCCCCTACTCCACCCAAGCCCGCCAGGACATGCAGCTCACGCGTGACTATCTCGTCTATCTGCGGGCGGCCATGGTGCGAGCGGCGCGTGAGCTGGAGCCGTTTGAAGACGCCTATGCCGCCACCGACTGGAGCCGCTTTGAGCACCTGCCCCTGTTCAAGGCCGCCAACCGCATGAACGCCTACAACACCTATCTCTTGCTGGAGCAGGAGGGCCGATGATGAACGCCAGCCTGCTGTCTCGTCGGCAAGTCTTGCTAAGTGGCGCAGCCCTGTGTGCCAGCGGCCTAGCGTCGGCGCAAACCACCACCTTGCCTCTGGCCGTGGCTTTGCAGGACGAACTGGCGCAGGCGCTGCAAAAAGGGCAGCCCTTGGTGGTGATGGTGAGCCTGGCGGGTTGCCCGTTTTGCAAAGTCGCAAGAGAGAACTATCTCGCCCCTTTGCATACACAGCAAGGTTTGTCCGTGGTGCAGGTGGACATGCACAGCCAACGTGGGTTGAAAAACTTCAGCGGGGCCAGTCTGAGCCATGAAGACCAGCGGCGCGCTTGGGGTGTGCGCACCGCCCCGACCTTGCTGTTTTTGGGCCCCGGTGGCCGGGAAGTCGCCCCGCGATTGGTGGGGGCTTCGATTCCCGATTTTTATGGTGCTTACCTGGAACAGCGGCTGCAACAGGCACAAGCCGCCCTTCGGCAGATATCCTGATTACGGCGTTCCCGCCGTCTCGGCGTCCGGAGCCTGGGTATGTTTGATGAAAACTTGTGCGGCCCAAATGCCGATCTCATAGAGAAGGCACATCGGGATGGCCAGTGCCAATTGCGAGACCACATCAGGCGGCGTCACGATGGCCGCGATGATGAAGGCCAACACGACGAAGTAGCCCCGAAAGTCTTTGAGCTTTTGAATGGTGACGATGTTCATGCGGGCCAGCACGATGACCACAATCGGCACTTCAAAAGCCATGCCAAAAGCGATGAACATATTGATGACAAAGCCGAGGTAGGCCTCGATGTCAGGCGCCGCGGTGATGCTTTTGGGGGCGAAGCTTTGGATGAACTTGAACACCTGTCCAAAGACGAAGAAGTAGCAAAACGCCACGCCGATAAAAAATAGCACGGTGCTGGAGATCACCAGTGGCAACACCAGCTTTTTCTCGTGCATGTACAGCCCAGGGGCCACAAAGGCCCAGACCTGCCACAGGACAAAGGGCAAGGCCAGCAACAGGGCCGCCACCATCATGATCTTGAGCGGCACCATGAAGGGCGAAATCACCGAGGTGGCAATCAAGGTCGCCCCCTTGGGCAGGTGCGCCACGAGCGGTGCGGCCATCAGGTCGTACAGCTCGGCCGGGCCGGGGTAGAGCGACAAGGCAATAGCGGCCACGGCTATCGCGATCATGGCCTTGACGAGGCGGTCGCGCAGCTCCATGAGGTGCTGCACAAAAGGCTGTTCAGTGCCTGCGAGTTCGTCGTCTTTGGGGGAATCTTCTGCCATGCGAGGGGGTGGGGTTCAGTGACCGTTCAGCTCAGTCTTTGGGGCCGAAAGCGGGCCACGCGCGCAGCCCCGGACAGGGCGCGGGTGCGAATGCCCTGGCGGGCTTTGTACCAATTGGGTGTCGCACCCTGCTTGATGCGCCAGTGTTTACCAGGGTGCTTGTAGATGGGTGCGTCTGCCGGAGGCTCCAACAGGGGCGATGAATCCAGGCCGGCTGTGGTCTCGGCCCAGCTCTTCTCAAAGTCGCTGGCGTTGGTCTGGATGGTATTTTCTACATCGCGGGCAGCACCCTCGACCGACTCTTTCATCTTCTTGAGCTCGTCCAAGTCCATCGAGCGATTGACTTCGGCCTTGACGTCAGAGACATAGCGCTGCGCCTTGCCCAGCAAGGTGCCCACCGTGCGTGCCACGCGCGGCAATTTCTCAGGCCCGATGACAATCAAGGCCACCGCGCCGATGAGCGCGAGCTTGGAAATGCCCAGATCAATCACTTCAGGACTTGGTCTTGGCTTCCACGTCGATCGTGGTTTTCTCGGCGGCGGCGACTGTGTTGGCCACTTGCGCTGCTGGGGCGACCGTTTTATCTTCCGCGGCTGCGCCGCCTTCTTTCATGCCGTCTTTAAAACCTTTAACCGCACCGCCCAGATCGCCACCCAGATTGCGCAGCTTCTTGGTGCCAAACACCATCACCACGATCAGCAGCACGATCAGCCAATGCCAGATAGAAAAAGAACCCATACATTTCTCCTAAATAATCGTTTGATTTTAGTCGCTCTAGGCTTGTGCCTTGGCCTTAACCCTTGAGCCAAGGGCGCGGGCCACCGATCACATGAAAATGCAAGTGCTGCACCTCTTGCCCCCCCTCGTCACCGGTGTTGCTGAGGATGCGAAAACCCCCTTGGGGATAAGGGTTGCAACCTTCTTGCAAGGCCAACTTGGGGGCCAAAGTCATCATGCGACCCAGCAGCCCCGCGTGTGCGTCACCCACATGCGCCAGGGAGGCGATGTGGGCTTTCGGAATCATCAAAAAGTGCACTGGGGCCCAGGGGTGAATGTCATGAAAGGCGTAAATCTCTTCGTCTTCATAAACTACTTTTGACGGAATTTTTCCCGCAATGATCTTGCAGAAGATGCAGTCCGGGTCGCTGTGTAGAGGCGTTGTCGTCATGCTGAAACTCCGATGGGTAAGCCCTTGTTCATGCTCACCATGCCGGTGATGATGCGGTACAAAAACCAGATGGAAATAAGCAGCCACGCCACCCAGCCCGGGAAGACAAAAAGAAACCACAAAGGCACGGTGACGGCATAGAGCAACGCGGCAATCACCACGGTGCGGATGCGCCAGCGAAAGTGCGAGGCATGCCACGTGCCTTCAGCATCCGAGCGTTTGACCATGTCGATGATGAGTGCCACGATCAGCAAAATCGGGCTCACCTGGCCACCCGGCACCAAAGCGGCCACCGCCACGATCAGGTGCAGCACATAGCTGACCGTGCCCACTGTGGTGAGGGATTGCAGCTTCTCACCGTTGGTCTGCACGTCGCTGACTTCGCCATGAGGCTCGTTCACTGCTCTGCTCCCTCGCGCGCCAGGGCTTTGCGCAAGGCTTTTTCCTCGATGCCGCTGGTGCCCTCGCGGCGCTCTAACTCCGCCAACACATCGGCAGGCTTGAGGCCGTAATGCGCCAAGGCAATCAGGCAATGAAACCAGAGGTCGGCCACCTCGTTCACCACTTTGTCAGCGGGTGCGCCGTGGTCGGCATCTTTGGCCGCCATGACCACTTCGGTCGCCTCTTCACCGATTTTTTTGAGAAAGGCGTCCGGGCCTTTGTGCAGCAGGCGAGCGACATAACTTTGCTCGGGGTTGCCGCCGTTGTGCGGCAGGCGGCTCTCGATGATGGCCGCTAGGCGGGCCAGGACATCAGCGGAGTTGGCATCTGTTGGATCGGAAGTCATAAATTGAGTGGAGGACAGAGCTAAAGGTCTGTCCCGCCATGTTATTGGTTTATTTGTAGATCGAAGCCGGGTCTTTCAAGACCGGCTCGGTAGCTTGCCATTCACCGTCTTTATACACACTGAAAAAACAACTGTGACGACCCGTGTGACAAGCGATGCCGGGCTCATGACCGAGTTGGGTGATTTGAAGCAAAACAACGTCGTTATCGCAGTCCACACGGATTTCATGCACGGTCTGCACATGGCCGGATTCTTCACCCTTGAACCACAGCTTGCCGCGTGAGCGGCTGAAGTACACCGCACGCCCCAGCTCGGCGGTTTTTTCCAGCGCCTCGCGGTTCATCCAGGCGAACATCAGCACGTCTTTGCTGGACGCTTCTTGCGCGATCACGGGCACCAGGCCTTGCGCGTCCCATTTCACAGCATCTAACCAATTCACAGGTGTTTTCATGGCGGTATTGTCGGCGATGGCCATGGCCATCACAGCCGAACGGGAATACCGTGCTGCGCCATATAGCGCTTGGCTTGGCCCACGGTGAATTCACCGTAGTGAAAGATGCTGGCGGCCAGTACGGCGTCGGCGCCACCCAGTTTGATGCCGTCCACCAGATGATCCAGCGTGCCCACACCGCCGGAGGCAATCACGGGCACGTTCACCGCATCACTCACAGCGCGCGTCAACGCCAGATCAAAACCTGATTTAGTGCCGTCTCGATCCATGCTGGTGAGCAAAATTTCACCTGCGCCGCGCTTTGTCATCTCCATCGCCCAAGCTACGGCATCTAGGCCGGTGTTTTTGCGCCCGCCGTGGCTGTAAACGTCCCAGCCTGCACCTTGGGTCAGAGCGGCTTCATCGGAGCGGCGCTTGGCGTCAATGGCCACCACTATGCACTGCGCACCGTACTTGGCCGACACCTCATTGATCACATCCGGGTTGGCCAGCGCGGCCGAGTTGAAGCTGGTTTTGTCGGCCCCGGCATTGAGCAGGCGACGCACATCGTCCACCGTGCGTACGCCACCGCCCACGGTGAGGGGGATGAAGACCTGAGAGGCCACGGCTTCAATGATGTGCAGGATCAAGTCGCGCCCATCGCTGGTGGCGGTGATGTCTAAAAACGTGAGTTCATCAGCGCCTTGTTCGTTGTAGCGCGCGGCAATTTCGACCGGGTCACCCGCGTCTCGCAACTCTACAAAATTGACGCCTTTGACGACACGGCCGCCGGTCACGTCGAGGCAGGGAATGATACGTTTGGCCAGCATGTTTGAATTGTAAGTTGGGGAGCAAAAATGATCAGAGAACCGACAGGCGTTGCCAGCCCAGCCACGCCTCACCCGCTTTAAGCACCACTGGCTGCATGACCTGTGCGGCCTCCACACACAGCATGCCCTGATAGCCGTCTGCGGGCATGTCCTTCAGAGCCGCACATTTTTCGGCACCCGGGTTCCACACCACCGTGTTGGCAAAACTGTGGCTTTGTTCGATGCTAAGAGTACCCAAGGTGTCTTGCAAAGTCAGGGCTTGAGGCGCAGCGCTATAGACGCGGTCAAATTCACCGTTGAAGCGCAGTGGGTCTGCTGCGCGCTCATGAACGTCGGCGACAGCATCCCATTCGACTTGACCTTCAAAGCCCCTGAGTTGCGTCGCAGCGATGTCGCTCACGACCAGGTAAGTGTGCAAGGCCCCGGTAAAGGCCAAGGGTTCATCCCCGGTGTTGCGCAGCGCTAGCGTGATCTGTATCTGCTTCGCTTGCAGATGCAGGTGCAAGCTGAGCTCAAACCTTGCAGGCCAAAGGGCCAGTGTGTCGGCGTTGGCAGACAGGCGCAGCGTCAACTGGGCTTCTGGTTCGCAGCAAGCGGTCGCGTCATCCATCTGCCAAGGCAGGGTGCGGACAAAGCCATGCTTGGGCAAGGGGCCCCGTTGGTTGAATTGGGGGAAACAGACCGGCACGCCACCGCGAATCGGTGTGCGGCCATCGTACAAATTGTTGGGGCTTAAATACAGCCGCTCTTGGCCACCACTGACCCATGACACCAGCTGCGCACCTTGGCGCAGCACGGTCAGGCTGTCACCATTGCTCAGCGTGAGGCGGCGGCTGGGGAGTCCATGGAATGATTCGTGCGGATCGCTGGCCGACTCATCCATTGAGTTCATCGGCACGAATCTGGGCGGCTTCAAAATTGAGGTCGCCGGTGTAGATGGCGCGGCCACAGATCACGCCTTCAACGCCTTCGTCTTCCACCGCGCAAAGTGCCTCGATGTCGGCCATATTGCTCAAGCCACCGGAGGCGATGACGGGGATGGTCAAGGCTTGCGCCAGCTTGACCGTGGCTTCGATGTTCAGACCGGACAACATGCCGTCGCGGCCAATGTCGGTGTAGATGATGGACTCAACGCCGTAGTCTTCAAACTTTTTGGCCAGGTCGATGACCTCGTGGCGGGTGAGCTTGCTCCAGCCGTCGGTGGCAACCTTACCGTCTTTGGCGTCCAGGCCGACGATGATGTGACCGCCAAACGCGGTACAGGCGTCTTGCAAGAAACCGGGGTTCTTCACCGCTGCGGTGCCGATGATGACGTAGCGCAGACCTGCGTCGAGGTAGCGCTCAATCGTGTCCAGATCGCGAATGCCACCGCCCAGTTGCACGTCAATCTCGCTGCCCACTTCTTTGAGGATGCTGCGGATGGCCATCTCGTTTTTAGGCTGCCCGGCAAACGCGCCGTTCAAGTCAACCAGGTGCAAGCGGCGTGCCCCTTTGTTGACCCACTCGCGCGCCATGGCAGCGGGGTTTTCTCCGAAGGTGGTGGATTGGTCCATGTCGCCTTGTTTGAGGCGAACACAGTGACCGTCTTTCAAGTCAATGGCAGGAATTAAAAGCATGATGCTTCAAGGTGGTGGGGAAGAAGAAAGTGGCGACGAGCGCCACCATGGCGGGAGGTGATCAGGGGTTCCAGTGCAGGAAGTTGCGGTAGAGGGCCAGGCCGTGGGCAGCGCTTTTTTCAGGGTGGAATTGGGTGGCAAAAATATTATCACGCGCAATGGCTGCTGCGAAGCGTCCGCCGTAGTCGGCTTCGCCCGCAGTGTGGCGCGCATCTGACGGTTTGGCGTAAAAGCTGTGCACGAAGTAGAAGTAGCTACCGTCAGGCACCGCGCCCCACACGGGGTGACGTCCCTGGCTATGGTCTTTCTGCACGACCTGATTCCAGCCCATTTGGGGCACCTTGTAGCGGCTGCCGTCGGGTTGCAAGCGCCCCGCCAGATCGAACTTGATGACTTCGCCGGGGATCAGACTCAACCCGGGTGTATCGCCTTCAGCGCTGTGGTTCAGCAGCATTTGCATGCCCACGCACACCCCGAACAGCGGCTTGCTTGCAGCCGCTTCCAGCAATGCCGCCTGCAAACCGGAATCGCGCAGCTCACGCATGCAGTCAGGCATGGCCCCCTGGCCGGGCAAAACAACACGATCGGCAGCGCGCACATCTTCGGGACGCGACGTGATCTGCACCTTGAAATCACTGCCAAGCGCTGCGGCCTGCACCGCCTGCGACACGGAGCGCAAATTGCCCATGCCGTAATCAACCACCACCACGGTTTTCACTACAGCGAACCTTTGGTGGAGGGGATAGTGCCCACAGAGCGTGGGTCCAACTCCAGCGCCGCACGCAGGGCGCGGGCAAAGGCTTTGAAGACGGTCTCAGCCTGGTGGTGCGCGTTCTCGCCCTTGAGGTTGTCGATGTGCAGCGTGACGAAAGCGTGATTCGCAAAGCCCTGGAAGAACTCGTGCGCCAATTGGCTGTCAAAACTGCCGATCATGCCGCTCTTGAAGGGCACGTTCATGACGAGACCCGGGCGGCCTGAGAAGTCGATCACCACGCGCGACAGCGCTTCGTCCAACGGCACGTAGGCATGGCCGTAGCGGCGAATGCCTTTTTTGTCACCCACCGCGAGGTGCACGGCTTGGCCGAGGGTGATGCCCACATCTTCCACTGTGTGGTGGCCGTCAATGTGCAAGTCGCCCTGCGCCGCAATGTGCAGATCAATCAGACCGTGGCGGGCAATCTGGTCCAGCATGTGGTCAAAAAACCCGATGCCGGTGGAGAGCTGGGCCACACCCGTGCCGTCCAGATTCACCTTGACAGTGATGTTGGTTTCAGCGGTTTTTCGGGTGACTTCGGCAGTGCGGGGTGAGGTGGTCGGGAGGGTGGTCATAGTGAAGCTTTCAGCGCAGCCAGCATTTTTGCATTTTCTTCCGATGTGCCCACGGTGATGCGAATGCAGTTGTGCAGCAAGGGGTGCATTTTAGAAACGTTCTTGATCAGCACGCCGTGCGCCTTCATGCCGTCAAAGGCTTTTTGCGCATCGGGCACGCGAGTGAGGATCATATTGGCCTCGCTTTTGAACGGGGTGACGCCGGGCAAGCTCAATAGTGCTTCAAAAACAGCAGCGCGCTGTGCTTTGATTTCAAGGGCTTGCGCGGCAAACACCTCAACATAAGCCAGCGCGAACAACGCGCACTCGTAGTTGAGCACGCTGATGTTGTAGGGCGGGCGCACCTTGTCGATCTCGGCAATCAAGGCCTTGGGCCCCACCATATAGCCCAGACGCACCCCCGCCAGGCCAAACTTGGAGAGCGTGCGCATCAAGAGCACGTG
>CANCDA010000055.1 GCA_947374705.1 Comamonadaceae bacterium
AAAGCATCCGTCGAAGCCGTGCGCGGCACCGATGCCCTGCTCTTCATCAACGACCACTGGCAAGCTGCCATCGCCGCCGGGGCTTATGGCGTGCACCTGGGACAAGAAGACCTGGCCGAGGCCGACTTAGCCGCCATTCGCCATGCCGGTTTGCGCCTGGGCTTGAGCAGCCACGGCTACGCCGAAATGCTACAGGCCGACCGCGTGAGCCCCAGCTACATCGCACTCGGCGCGGTCTTCCCCACCACACTCAAGCGCATGCAAACCGCCCCCCAAGGCACAGGCCGCCTAGGCGCCTATGCCCGCCTCATGCGTGACTACCCCTTGGTCGCCATTGGCGGCATTGACGGCGAAAAGATGACCCAAGTCATGACCAGCGGCGTGGGCTCTGTCGCCGTGGTGCGCGCCATCACCGACGACCCAGAGCCTGAAGCAGCAGCGGCCAAGCTGATCGCCCGTTTGAACTGCTACAATCGTAGGCTTTGCTGACAACATCCTCAGACACAAGGAACACATATCATGGCCTCTGGAAAACCGAAGAAAAAGAACCCGCGCCTGGCGTCGGGCCGTAAACGCGTCCGTCAGGACATCAAAATCAATGCCGCCAACACCTCGTTGCGCTCCAAATACCGCACCGCCGTGAAGAACGTCGAAAAAGCGGTTCTGGCTGGCGACAAAGTCAAAGCAACGGAATTGTTTGCCAAGATGCAAGCCGTGGTGGACACCGTGGCCGACAAGGGCATCTTCCACAAAAACAAGGCAGCTCGCGACAAGAGCCGCCTGTCAACCAAGGTGAAAGCCTTGGCCATCGCCGCCTGATTTTCAGGCAATCGCACGAATCCTGTTTGATCAGGCTTCGCCGTTTGTAACGGGTGCGCTGTCAGCAAAGCTAAAAAAGCCGTCGAAAGACGGCTTTTTTTGTGGGTGTCAATAGTTTGAAAATTGACGGGATTTAACGCAGCGGCAAAGCGCACAACTCACGCTGATCACGCACCTGCAACTGGTTGTCTCGGGCAAAGTTAAAGCAGAACTCCCAGGCCAATAGCTCATGCTCGCGCAGATCGTGGTGCACCACCACGCAAGTCACCCCATCCAAACTCGTTGGGATACACCAGGGCGAGTAACCCAGATGGCTGCCAAGCTGCGGCCCACCTGGGCGAAATTGACTCATGACGCCAGCCAAGCGTTCCGCCCAATCGCTGGGGCGAAACGTCTTGCCGTCCAGTGTCAGGCCTAGGATAAAAAATTCATGAGAAAGATCGACAGACATCAATTTATATTATATCTTATATAAGACATAAGAATTAGAGAGAACTTGATCTGCTTTGATCATGGACTCACCTAAAACCGTAGCCGTGATTGTTGAATGATTCATGACCAGTTAAAGCAAGATAAGAGCCAGAGTCACCGAGTGTTTAAAATCACCCCTCAACGGCCCAACCCACGTTGGGCCGACTTTTTTTGCCAACCCCAGAGTGACAAGCCATGAACGCCGTTGCCCCGCATTTGATTGAAGCCAGCTCCCCCCACGTGATGAACACCTATGGACGCTTGCCCATTGCACTCTCGCACGGGCAAGGCTGCCGCGCCTGGGATATCAACGGCAAGTCCTACATCGACGCCCTGGGCGGCATCGCGGTCAACACTTTGGGGCACAACCACCCCAAGTTGGTGCCCGCGTTGCAAGACCAGATTACCAAGATCATCCACAGCTCCAACTACTACCATGTGCCCGGCCAGGAGGCCCTGGCGGCCAAGCTAGTTGAAATGTCCGGCTTGACTAATGTGTTTTTCTGCTCCACCGGCCTGGAGGCCAACGAGGCAGCGCTCAAGCTGGCGCGCAAGTTCGGACACGACCAAGGCATTGACCGACCCGAGATCGTGGTCTATGAGAACGCGTTTCATGGTCGCAGCATCGCCACCCTGAGCGCCACCGGCAACGCGAAAGTGCAAAAAGGGTTTGGCCCGCTGGTTGAAGGCTTTATCCGCGTGCCCTTGAATGACGTGCAGGCGCTCAAGCAAGCCACTCAAGGCAACCCGAATGTTGTGGCTGTTTTTCTTGAAGCGATTCAAGGCGAAGGCGGCGTAAAAATCGCGCACATGGACTACCTGCGCGAGGTGCGCCAGCTCTGCGATGAAAACAACTGGCTGCTGATGATTGACGAAGTGCAATGTGGCATGGGTCGCACCGGCAAGTGGTTTGCCCACCAGTGGGCGGGCATCAAGCCGGATGTGATGCCGCTGGCCAAGGGCTTGGGCTCGGGTGTGCCAATTGGCGCAGTGGTAGCTGGCCCCAAGGCCGCCAACATCTTCCAGCCTGGCAACCACGGCACCACCTTTGGCGGCAATCCGCTGGCCATGCGCGCAGGCATTGAAACCATCCGCATCATGGAAGAAGACGGCCTGCTGGCCAATGCCGCCACCGTGGGCGCGCACCTGAAGGCCGCCCTGCAACGCGAACTCGGCACGCTCCCCGGCGTCAAAGAGATTCGCGGCCAGGGCCTGATGATTGGTGTGGAGCTGAGCAAGCCTTGCAGCGTCATCATGCAGCGCGCGGTAGATGTCGGCCTGCTGATCAGCGTGACCGCCGATAGCGTGATCCGCATGGTGCCCTCACTCATCTTGACCACCGCCGAGGCTGATGAAATCGTGGCCTTGTTGGTGCCGCTGGTGCGCGAAGTCCTCGCCCAGGATTGACCTATGTCGATCAAGCACTACCTTCAGTTCAGCGACCTCACGGCGGATGAATACGCCTACCTCTTCAAGCGCGCCGCGCTCATCAAGAAGAAGTTCAAGGCCTATGACAAGCACCAGACGCTGACCGACCGCACACTGGCCATGATCTTCGAGAAAGCCTCCACGCGCACCCGCGTGAGCTTTGAGGCGGGTATGTACCAACTGGGCGGCAGCGTGGTGCACCTGACCACGGGCGACAGCCAACTGGGCCGCGCCGAGCCGATTGAAGACAGCGCCCGCGTCATCAGCCGCATGGTCGATCTGGTGATGATCCGCACGTATGAGCAGACCAAGATCGAGCGCTTTGCTGAACACTCCCGCGTGCCCGTCATCAACGGCCTGACGAATGAGTTTCACCCCTGCCAGATTTTGGCGGACATCTTCACCTTCATCGAACACCGGGGCTCCATCGCTGGCAAAACCGTGGCCTGGGTGGGTGACGGCAACAACATGGCCAACACCTGGCTGCAAGCAGCCGAGTTGCTGGGTTTTACCGTGCACCTGAGCACCCCCAGCGGTTACGAGGTGGACCAAGCCGTGGCCGGTGTGCGCAGCCGTGACTCCTACAAGGTATTCAAAGACCCGATGCAAGCCTGTGCGAGAGCCGATTTGGTCACCACCGATGTCTGGACCAGCATGGGGTTTGAAGCCGAGAACGAAGTCCGCAAGACCGCCTTTGCCGACTGGTGTGTGGACACTGAAATGATGCGTGTGGCCAGGCCAGACGCCCTGTTCATGCACTGCCTGCCCGCCCACCGGGGTGAAGAGGTGGCGGCTGATGTGATTGACGGCCCGCAGTCGGTGGTGTGGGATGAGGCGGAAAACCGCCTGCATGTTCAAAAGGCGTTGATGGAGTATTTGCTGCTGGGGAAAATTCAATGAACGCAATGCCATCAACAAAAAAGAGGCGCTAGGCGCCTCTTTTTTGTGACTGCAAGTTCGCAATGAAATTCAGGCAAACCAGCTGATTTTCCCGGTAGAAATATCGTGCATCGCCGACACGATTTTGAGTTTTCCTTCCTTGACGAGGGTGGCAATCACTTCGCTCTTGTCCATGATCATTTTGGCCGCATCTTTGGCGTTTTGATCGGCCAGCATTTGCACCAGTTTTTTGTCTTTGGAGCTTGGCACACCGCTGTAATTGAGCTTGGCCAATGAGGGGCGAATATTGGCCAGGGTGGCCGTCAGGTTGCCCAGTTTCGCGTCGTCTGCCGCACCTTTAACGGCACCGCACTCGCTATGACCCAACACGACGATCAACTTGGAGCCTGCCAGCTTGGTGGTGAATTCCAGGCCACCAATGATGTCGGTGGTGACGTAGTTGCCTGCAACGCGCGAGGCAAATATGTCCCCCAGGCGCTGGTCAAACACCATCTCAGGGGGCACACGGCTGTCAACACAACCGACGATGGTGGCGAAAGGAGACTGCTGCGTTGACGTTTCACGCACCTGCTTCATCAAATCGCAGTTGCGGGTGCGGCCAGCGACAAAACGGTCGTTGCCATCTTGGAGCATTTTCAGCGCAGCGTCTGGGGTGACGGCAGATTGCGTTGTGGAAGTGAACACCTCACACGACTGCTGTGCACTGGCACTGCTGGCAATGGCTGCGCCTGTCAAGGCACCCACGGACATCATGGCTTTGCGTCTAGAAATCATAAGAACCCTTTTAAAAGTTGATTTGAAAAATTAACCCACCACACACACTGACAGAAATACCAAGCTGCATTAAACACCACTCAGGCTGCACCGTAGAGCCAAGGCCAGTCCAGCAGCCGTTCGCCCAACACTTTAAGCGCCGTGTCCCGCCCCCAACGCACCACCCCGTCCAGGTGAAAAATTTCACCGTTGCGAATGGCGCGTGCTTGTACCCGAGCGTTGCGCTGCCAGCGCAGGACAGCGTAGCGCTGCAACACGGCAGGCAGGTCTTGCCCCGATTGCGCCAGCAGCCCCCCCAAACACGCGGCATCTTCCATTGCCATGCCTGCGCCTTGGGCCAGATAAGGGCGCATCGGGTGGGCTGCGTCACCCAGCAACGCCACCCTGCCCTGCGCCATCTCGCTAGGGCCACTCAGAGGTGCTCGGTCATGCAAAACCCACAAGCGCCACTCAGACACGGCCTGCATCACATCGTTCAACGGTTCGCAAGTGTTAGAGAAGGCTGCGCGCACCTCAGCAGCGTTGCTGCTGTGATCCCAGCTTTGTGCATCACCGGAGACACAGCCCTGCACGATGGCCACCACGTTCAGCCAGTCCCCCCCGCGCACCGGGTACTGCACCACATGCAGCCGGGGGCCGAGCCAGACCGTGATTTGCTGAGAACGCAGCCGCTCTGGCAGCGTGGGCTGATGCAACAACGCACGGTAGGCCAGATGGCCTGTCACGCGCGGTGGCCCGTCACCCAGCAGTTGCTCGCGCACGCCGCTCCACAAGCCGTCGGCAGCCATCAATGCATCACCCTGCGCTTCATGCGTTGCGCCTGCCGCCACATCACCGTTTTGGCGGGTTCGCAAACTCAGGTCTTGCGGTGTTTGCGTGAAGCCCTGCACCTCAGTGTTCAGGTGTAGCTGCACACCTGCCTGCGCCTGCACAGCGTTCAACAGCACTTGATGCAAGTCAGCCCTGTGCACAGTGACGTAGGGCGCGCCGTAACGCTGAACGGCCACCTTACCTAAACGCAAGCGAGCCAAAGCTTTGCCCGTGAGCGCACTGCGAACCTCAAGCTGCTCAGGAAACGCCGCCACACGCGCCAGCGCCTTATCCAAACCCCAAGACTGCATGACCCTGCCCACATTGGGGCCCAGTTGAATCCCTGCGCCCACCTCGTTGAACGCGGGAGCACGCTCGAAGACCCTTACCCGCCAGCCCGCCCGAGAGCACGCCAACGCAGCAGCCAGACCGCCAATGCCAGCGCCTGCAATCAATGCTTGGGGTGAGTTCATAATTTCGATTGTGCCCCACACTGCTCACACGAAGGCAACCGAGCAGCGCCTTAGGTTCGTGCGCACATTCAGGAGACAAAAGTTATGAAAACGCAGTCTTTTTTTATAGCCTCAGGCCTGCGCATCATCGGCCTGCTTTTGCTGGCCAGCACAGCGAATGCCGCAGAACTGAGGGTGCTGTGCGCCAATGGCATGCAGTCCGTCATGACGACGCTTGCACCCCAATTTGAGCAACTCAGTGGACACAAACTGCTCATCACCTACGCCACGGGCGGCGGCGCTGTCCAACGGGCCGCAGAGGGCGAGGACGTTGACCTTGTCATTGCACCTCAGCCGGGAATTGACGCCTTGGTTAAGGGCGGCAAAGCCCTGCGCGAAAAGGTCGTCCCCATTGCCAGCACGGGCATCAGTGTGGCTGTGCGCAAAGGTGCGCCCAAGCCGGATATTTCGTCGCCTGAGTCGTTCAAGCGCGCCCTGCTTGCCGCCAAATCCATAACCTACCTCGACCCCAAGGAGGGTGGGGCCAGCGGGATTCATTTCGCCAAGGTGCTGGAGCGTCTGGCCATCAGTGATGAAATGAAAGCGAAAACCGTTTTCGCCCACCATACCGATGCCGTGGGTACACTGGTCGCCAAGGGTGAAGCAGAGCTCGGCGTCGTGCAGTTTCAGCTACTTTTTGCGGTGCAGGGCATTGAGGTCATCGGGCCATTGCCGGGGGACTTGCAAAATTTGACCGTCTTTGCGGCGGTGGTGATGGCCCGTACCAAAGTTGACGTAGCTTCGACCGCTTTGACCCACTATCTGCGCTCCCCCGAGGCCAGCGCCAGCATCAGGGCCAAAGGGATGGAGTCCTTTTGATCCCACCGGTTGAGCGAAGTTGCCAGCCCTCATCAATGCAGGCATCATTCACGCATGCAAGCCGGTCCAAGCCCCATCACTCGCTACCTCAAGGCGCTACCCATCGCCCTGCTACTGGGCTGCGCCGCCTCTCCTCCTGCTCGATCCCCTGCCCCACCGACACCGACAGCAGCAAAGCCCAGTCCCCCAGCCGATGAGCGCCTGCCACTGGAGGTGGATCGGCGCAATGGCAACTGCCATATCCGGCTCACCGGCGCGTTGACCGACGACACCGCGCATGACTTGCGCTACGTCATGAGCGCACTAGAAAAAACAAATTGCCGCAGCAAGCGTGTGTTGATTGAATTGCAAAGTGGCCTTCAAAGTGGTTCGCTAGGCAGTGCCATCACGGTCGGGGCCATCATCAAGAACCGGGGTTACGACACGCAACTGCCACCCAGCACAACCTGCCTCACGCCCTGCATGCTGGTGTTTGCGGCCGGGCGTCAACGCCTGATGTTGCCATCATCTCCACCCACGCGCATAGGCTTCTCGCAAATCCCGCCTGACGCGGACTTCGGGCGTGGCGTGTGTGAAACCGAACTGCTGGCCCCCCAAGCCCAGACCCTGATCCGCTACCTGCGGGCTATGTTGCCGGTGACCACGGCCAATACCGTCTTTCAAAAACTGAGTGCCGCCAATTGCCGCAGCACTGAGTACATTGGACCGGCTGAAGCCGAAGCCTTGGGCTTGGCTAATGCGCCTGATCCCAATTCACCCCCACCCCCACTTCCGCCAACAAGGGCACTTTGAGCTGCGCCACCCCAGCCATCAGGCGCGGCACTTCATGGCGCACCCAGTCCACCTCGGCTTCGGGCACTTCAAACACCAGTTCGTCATGCACCTGCATGATCATTTTGGTGCCGCGTTGTTCGGCATCCAGCACCTGCTGCACCTTCACCATGCTGAGCTTGATGAGGTCGGCCGCCGTGCCCTGCATGGGGGCGTTGATGGCAGCGCGCTCAGCCCCGGCACGGCGCTGGCCGTTGGGTGAATTGATCTCGGGCAGGTAGAGGCGGCGGCCAAACACGGTTTCCACATAGCCTTGCTCTTTGGCCAGGCGGCGCGTGTCGTCCATGTAGTGGCGCACGCCGGGGTAGCGGTCAAAGTAGCGGGCGATGTAGTTTTTGGCGGCGGTGTTGTCGATGTTCAAGGCGCGCGCCAGACCATAGGCGCTCATGCCGTAGATCAGACCAAAGTTGATGACCTTGGCGTAGCGGCGCTGCTCGCTGCTGACCTCGGCGGTGGTGATGCTGAATATTTCTGCGGCGGTGGCGCGGTGCACGTCCATGCCGTCATGAAAGGCCAGCAGCAAGGCCGCGTCGCCACTGATGTGGGCCATGATGCGCAGCTCGATTTGGCTGTAATCGGCACTGGCAATCAGGCAGCCCGGCGGGGCGACAAAAGCCTCGCGCACGCGGCGGCCCTCGGGCGTGCGGATGGGGATGTTTTGCAGGTTGGGGTCGTTGCTGCTCAAGCGCCCGGTCACGGCCACGGCTTGCGCGTAGTGGGTATGCACGCGGCCCGTGCGCGGGTGGGCCAATTGCGCGAGCTTGTCGGTGTAGGTGCCCTTGAGCTTGGCCAGGCCGCGGTGCTCCAAAATTTTGGCGGGCAGAGGGAAATCTTCGGCCAGTTTCTCCAGCACTTCTTCGTCGGTACTGGGGGCGCCGGTGGCGGTCTTCTTCACCACCGGCAAGCCGAGTTTGGTAAAGAAAATTTCGCCAATCTGCTTGGGGCTGCTCAGGTTGAAGGGTTGACCCGCCAGTTCGTGCGCCTCGGTTTCCAATTGCAAAATGCGCTGCCCTAGCTGGTGGCTCTGCGCGGCCAGGGTAGGCGCGTCAATCAACACGCCGTTGCGCTCGATGCGGTACAGGGCTTCGCTGCTGGCAATCTCCAGCTCGTAGATGAAGCGCAGCTTGTCGTTGGCTTGGAGTTGCGGCCACAACGCAAGATGCACGTCCAGCGTCTGGTCGGAGTCTTCACACGAGTATTCAGCCGCTTTGGCCACATCGACCTGGCTGAAGGAAATCTGGTTCACGCCCTTGCCACACAGGTCTTCATAGCTGATGCCGCTGCGTCCCAAATGTCGCTCGGCTAGGCTGGACAGGCCGTGGGGTTTGTGCACTTCCAGCACGTAGCTTTGCAACATGGTGTCGTGCGCGTAGCCTTGCACCTCCACGCCATGGTTGGCAAACACGTGGCGGTCATATTTGACATGCTGACCCAGTTTCTGGTGCGCCGGGTTTTCCAGCCAGGGTTTGAGTCGTGCCAGCACCTCGTCACGCGGCAACTGGGCCGGTGCGTCGGGGTAGTCGTGCGTAAGCGGGATGTAGGCCGCCTCACCCGGCGTGACGCTGAAAGACAGGCCGACGATCTCGGCGCGCATCTCGTCGAGCGAGGTGGTCTCGGTGTCCACGGCCACCAGCTCAGCGGCTTCGATGCGGGCCAGCCAGGTGTTGAAGGCGTCCCAGGTGAAGACGGTGTCGTAGGCGACGGTGCTCACGGGTGAAGGCGTGGGGGAGATAGAGGCCACGGGTGCATCCGCTGCGACAAGCGCTTCGGGTTCGTCGAACAGGCCGGGCTCGCGTGGGGTCATCGCCCGTTCGGGCTGGGGTTTAGGCGTTTCGATTTGCGGGGCGCTGGCGACCTGCGCCTCCAGCGTTCGTGCCAACCCCTTAAAGCCGTACTTTTCGTAAAAGGTTTTCAACGCCGTGGTCTCGGGCGCGCCCGTACTGAGTGAGCGCAGAGAAGGCAGCTCCGGCACCCAGCCGTTCAAATCACAATCCGTCTTGATCGTCACCAGACTACGGCCTGTGGGTAGCCAGTCCAACGCGGCGCGCAGATTCTGCCCCACCACGCCCTTGATCTGGCCCGCATTGGCCACCAAGGCGTCAAGCGTGCCGTACTCTTGCAGCCACTTCACCGCTGTCTTGGGGCCCACTTTGGCCACGCCGGGCACGTTGTCCACCGTGTCGCCCACCAGGGTTTGGTAGTCGATCATGCGCTCGGGCGGCACGCCAAATTCGGCCGTTACCCCGGCCACGTCGCGCCGCTTGCCGTTCATGGTGTCGATGATGGTGATGTGCGAGTTGACCAGTTGCGCCAGGTCTTTGTCGCCACTGCTCACGATCACCTCTATGCCCTGGCGCGCGGCGGTCGCGGCCAGTGTGCCGATGACGTCGTCCGCCTCCACACCCGGCACGTCCAGCACCGGCCAGCCCATCAAGCGCACCACCTCGTGGATCGGCTCGATCTGCGCACGTAAATCGTCCGGCATGGGGCTACGGTGCTGCTTGTATTCGGGGTAGATGGCGTCGCGGAAGGTCGGGCCTTTGGCGTCAAACACGCAGGCCAGGTAGTCGGCAGGGTAATCCTTGCGCAGGCTTTGCAGCATGTTGATGATGATGCGAATAGCCCCCGTTTTGTGCACCGTACCATCGGGGAAAGTGACGCTCATCGAGTCGCCACCCGCAAAGAAGGCGCGGTACAGGTAGCTGGAGCCATCCACCAGAAGCAAAGTTGGGGTCGGCATGGAAGGGGGAATTGGGGTATCACTCATGCGCGCATTGTGCCTGTGTTGCGCCTTGTGTTGCGGGTGTTGCGCCCCTGTCAGGAAGCCTCGCTATGGTTCTACAATGCACCCATGCGCGTCGCTCACCTCATCCCTCCCCTACTAGCCCTCGCCCTGTGCGGCCAAGGCTTCACATGGGCTCAAGCCCCAAGCCCTGCGGACAAGTCCGAGCAGACCATTGAACGCATTCACCATGAAGACAAAGGCTCGCGCATTGACGAGCTACGCGTGGGGGGTGAAACCAAAAGCATCACCGTCACCCCCAAAGGCAATATGCCCTCCTACGACATCAAGCCTGAGAATGGCAATCGCTCCCCCACCGCCAACAACCGGGACGGCACCACCACCGGCTCCAGTGGCAGCAGCGGCTGGAAGGTCTTGGGGTTTTAATTCATGGCGGTTTACACGGAAGTCTCATTCGATGAGGCCAGCGCCCTGCTGCACACCCTGAAGCTGGGTACGCTGCAAGACATGCAAGGCTGCTCGGGCGGCATCGAAAACACCAATTACTTTGTCACTACCGACCAGGGGCCTTACGTGCTCACCCTGTTCGAGCGGCTGAGCTTTACGCAGTTGCCCTTCTACTTGCACTTCATGAAGCACCTGGCCTTGCGCGGCATCCCCGCGCCTGACCCGGCGGCTGACCGGGATGGCGACATCCTGCACGCGCTCAAGGGCAAACCCGCCGCCGTGGTCAACCGCCTGCGTGGCAAAAGCGAACTCTCGCCTACCCCTGCCCACTGCACCGCAGTAGGCGACATGCTGGCCCAAATGCATTTGGCCGCGCGTGATTTCGACCGCGCGCAGCCTAATCTGCGGGGTCTGGATTGGTGGAACGAGACCGTGCCGGTGGTGATGCCTTTTCTAGACCCCGATCAGGCCGCGCTGATTCGCAGTGAGCTGGCTTATCAAAACCATGTGGCCGCCTCCTCCGCTTTCGCCGCGCTGCCACGCGGCCCTATCCACGCCGATTTGTTTCGTGACAACGTGATGTTTGACCGCGAGCCCGACGCACAAGGCCGCCCCGTGCTCACAGGCTTCTTCGACTTCTATTTCGCTGGCGTGGACGCGTGGGCTTTTGACTTGGCGGTGTGCCTGAACGACTGGTGCCTTGACCTGGCCTCTGGCGTCATGGACGAAGCCCGCACCACCGCGTTCTTGCAAGCCTACACGGCGGTTCGCCCCCTGTCTGCGGCCGAGCGCGAATTGCTGCCCGCCCTGCTACGCGCCGGGGCCCTGCGTTTTTGGCTCTCGCGCCTATGGGACTTGCACTTGCCGCGCGAGGCCGCCGTGTTGCAAGCCCACGACCCGGCCCATTTCGAGCGGATATTGCGCCAGCGCATTGCGCACCCGATTGAGTTGACGACCCACTTGAGCCATGATGCCTTCCATTGACACCCCACTGCCCGCCATGCGGCTCAATATCGTCGCGGCTCGCACGGGCGTGCTGTGGGTCAAGCAAGGCTTGAGAACATTTTTCAAGCAGCCATTGGCCCTCTCGGGGCTGTTCTTGATGTTCATCATTACGGTGTCTTTAGGCAGCCTTATTCCCTACCTGGGCAACGTCTTGGCGCTGGCGGTTTTACCGGCGGCCACACTCGGGCTGATGGCTGCCACGCGTGAAGCCGAGCAAGGCAAATTTCCAATGCCTCTGATGCTGATCAGCGCATTTCGCGCAGGCCAGCAACAGACGCGTGCCATGTGGATTTTGGGTGCGATTTATGCGCTGGGTTTTCTGGTTGTGTTGGGCGTCTCAGCCCTGCTCGACGGAGGACAGTTCGCTCGCCTTTATTTGGTCGGTGGCAGCCTGTCACCCGAATTAATTCAGTCCACTGAATTTCAATGGGCCCTCTATGCCGCCATGGCCGTTTACATGCCCCTGTCGTTATTGTTTTGGCATGCCCCGGCCCTGGTGCACTGGCACGGCATTTCCCCGCTTAAAAGTTTGTTTTTCAGCGCCGTGGCTTGTTTGAAAAATTTTGGGGCCATGACCGTTTTTAGCTTGACCTGGTTAGGCTTGTTTTTGGGCGTTGGCGTCCTGCTCATCGTGATCTCGGCCCTGCTGGGCCAGCCGGAGCTGATGGGCGTGTTGATGTTGCCCACCACGATGCTGCTCGGCAGCATGTTCTTCACCTCGATTTACTTCACCTTCCGCGACAGCTTTTCAGCACAAAGCGAACCACCGCAAGAGACAAAGGCCTGAGAATCGGCCTCTGAATCCCCAAGCCGCCTCAACTACGGCTGATCCAGCACACCGGCATCAGCAATCGATTCGTGGTTGCGGTGCGCTCTGAGCTTGCCCAACGTTTTGTCCAGCGCATTGCGCAGCTTGTCACTCGCCCCTCTGAAAGCCGCGTCCTGTGTGGGTGCGTGATGACTCACCGCAACAGGCCCCTGGTGCGCCAGGCGTGCTTCCATCGTGCACCGGGTTTCACCCCCCGCCTTGCTGGCTGCTTCGTGGCTCAAATGCACCTCCACGCGCGTGAGATCGTTTTTGAAGTGGCTCAGCGTACTTAGAAGTTCAGCCTCGGCCCACCGCGCCAAAGTCTCCTTGTTTTCAATGCCGTTGCTGGTGTTGACTTGAATCTGCATAGCGCTTTCCTCCTGGGTAATGTGGCTTGCCGCCCAAGGCGACAATCACCGGCTCGATTTTGAACCCAATTCAGGCCATGGTTCAAAATAATCACCTCATCTCATATTTGCAGCCAGTGATACAGTGGTCGCCCTGACTTGAGCCCTACCCGATCTCTCGTCCTAACCGGCATCCCCTCACTGTCCAAAATCCAACATGTCATTGCCCCCGTCATTACCCATCGTCGATATCCACAACCACATCATCGCGGATGATGCCACCCGCTTCCCCCTGGCCCCCATGGGCGGCAAGCAGTCGGACTGGTCCAAAGAGCGCCCGGTCAGCGCCCAAGGCATGTTGGATGCGATGGCGGACGCGGGTGTGGCCAAGTCCGTGCTGGTGCAGGCCTCCACCTGCTACGGCCATGACAACAGCTACGTGGTGGACGCCGTGCGGGCGCACCCCCAACAGTTTGTCGGCGTGTACTCGGTGGATCTGCTGGCAGACAACGCGCTGGAGCGCATTCGCCATTGGCGTGATGCGGGCTTGAGTGGGCTGCGCGTCTTCATCGCGGGGCACACCGCCGCTGACCACAGCGTGCGGCTGGACGACCCGCGCGCCTTCCCGGCCTGGGCTTACATCAGCGAACAGCGCATTCCCATTTGCGTACAAATCCGCGCCGATGGCCTGCCCCAGCTGGACGGCTTGCTGACCCGCTTTCCCGA
>CANCDA010000056.1 GCA_947374705.1 Comamonadaceae bacterium
TCACCACCGTCAACCCCACCGAGCGGCAAGGGTGGCGCAACAAAGCCTCCAGTTCCTCGTCCAGCTGCATCACCGTCAAGGTCACCCCCATCATCTCCAGCGAGGTGAACAGGTTGCCCACAAAGTTCACCGCCACGGTGATGCCAGCCGCCTGCAGGCGTTGCGCCACTTCACCAAAAAGGATGTACTGCTCCATCACCGGCGTGGCGCCCAGGCCCGAGATCAGCACCGCGACGCGGTTGCCCGCAACGAAGGGCAAATCAGGCAGCACGACCTTGAGCATCATCTCGGCCATGTCAGCCGCGCTGACCGTGGCGCTCACCGCTATGCCCGGCTCACCGTGGTGGCCGATACCCACCTCCATGCAACCGTGCTCGATATGGAAGTTGGCCTTGCCCACGGCTGGGATCACGCAGGCCGACAGGCCGATGCCGATGCTGCGGGTGCGGTCGATGGCCTTTTGCGCGACGGCAATCACCTCGTCCAGGCTGCCACCGAGGTCGGCGTGCGCTGCACCCACCTTCCACATCAAAATTTCGCCCGCCACGCCGCGACGTTGGGCCTCATCACCCTGGGGCGCAGAAGGCACGTCGTCGTTGGCGACCACGGTCTTGACCGTGATGCCTTCGCGCGCGGCCATCGCCATGGCCATCTTCACGTTCATGTTGTCGCCCGCGTAGTTGCCATACAGGCAGGCCACGCCCGCACCGCCGTTGGCCGCGCGCATGGCGTCGAGAAAATTCTTGGCGCTGGGCGAAGAGAAGATTTCGCCAATGGCAACGGCATCACACAGGCCCTCGCCCACGTAGCCGATGAAAGCAGGTTCATGGCCCGAGCCGCCACCCGTGACCACGCCGACCTTGCCCGTCTCGGGTGCGGCCACGCGCTGCACCACGCGCGGGTTCTCGGGGTGGGCCTTGACGCTGTCGGCATGG
Organism: Comamonadaceae bacterium; assembly: GCA_947374705.1. GTDB lineage: Bacteria > Pseudomonadota > Gammaproteobacteria > Burkholderiales > Burkholderiaceae_C > CANCDA01. Next base: position 936 of record CANCDA010000056.1, read on the forward strand.
GCCAAGAGCCAGCCGGTGAGCATGTCTTCGACCACCAGGTCGGGCTTGTTGATGACGCGGTTCATGCTAGGCGTGGCCGATGCGGGCGGTTGACTCCTTCCCCCTCTGGGGGAAGGCAGGGATGGGGGTGGCAACACTCAAACCCTCCTCCACAAAATCCAACGCAGCCTTGAGCACCGCCTCGATGTCGGCAATCGGCACACGGTAGGGCGCGCGGCTGGGCTGGGCGTTGGCTTGGCGGTGTAGGCGCAGCGGGATCTCGATGGACAGGTCCAAAGACGTGTGGGCCACGGCGTCGAGGATGCACTCGCAGCCAACTTGGCCTTGGCCCAGTGGCGTGAAGAAGTAGCCGTCCACAGCGCGGCGCACGTCCTTGATGTGGGTGTGCAGGCACAGCGGCATGGCCGCAACGGCGTCAGCCGCCATGTCCACGCCGGGGCGGTGCGAGATGGTGTTGCCCGCGTCGTAGTTCAGGCCCACGCGCGGGTGGTTGATGCGTGCCAGCAGCGCCGGTGCGTCAGCCGCCACATTGAGCAGGTTGTCCGAACCGTCGCCGGGGTTCTCCAGACCGATCCACAGGTCGAGCCGTTCGGCGTGACGCGCGAGCTGCGCGATGTTGTCAAAGAAACGCTTTTCGTTACTGCGGTGCGCAGCATTGGTGTTGATGACACGCGCACCAATGGCACGTGCGAAATCCATGCGACCCCGAAAGACCTCCAGCGCGTCGGGCCGACCCAGATCAATGTGCGATGAGAACGCGTGGCAGCGCAAGCCGTGCTCACGCAACCAGGTGGTGTACTGGCGCGCTTTGTCGGGTGTGAAGGCCGATTCGTCAAAGGGCTCGGTGTAGCCCACGATGAAGGCGGGCTCGACGTGGGTGGCACCGATAGAGGCCAGGCTTTCGAGCACGCGCGGGAACTCGTAGCCGTCATAGGGCGCGGCGGAGATGGAGACGATGCGCTCGGTCGTCGCATCGCGCACAGGGAGTGAAGGTGTCATGCGGGTGCTCTCAATGCAAGGTCAACCACGGCAAGTAGGCAAAGCCCAGCAGCAAACCGATGGCAACCAAGTAGAAGGGTATGAGCTCCACCACCACGTCGCCAATGCGCACCTTGGCGATGGTGCTGGTGATGAAGAGCGTGGTGCCAATCGGTGGGTGGTACAGGCCGATGGAGAGGTTGACGATCATCATGATGCCGAGCTGGATCGTGTCCATGCCCACCGCAGCGGCCAGCGGCACGAACATGGGTGTGAGCAGTAGCACGGCGGCGGGCAGGTCGATGAACATGCCGGTGGCCAGCATGATCAAATTCATCGCCAGGATGATGAGCCAGGGCGACTGCAAGGTCTCGGTGGCATAGCGGGTGAACACGGCGGGCAACTGCTCGTAGGTGACGATCCAGCCCACGATGCTGGACGCCATGATGATGAGCAGCACCACGCCGGTGGAGATGCCCGCCTCAATCGCGGCGGCCTTCATCTTGGCCCAGGTCAGGTCGCGGTAAATCAACGCCGCCACCAGCAAAGCGTAGAGCGTGGACATCACGCTCACCTCGGTAGGCGTGGCGATGCCAAAGCGCAGGAAGACGATGATCAGCACCGGCATGGCCAGCGCCGGGCCGGTCTGGATGAGTTGACGCCAGAAGGCGGGCCACTCGAACGGCGTGGTGTCGCGCGGGAAGTTGCGCCGACGGCCCTGCACGTAGCACACCGCCATGAAGCCCGCGCACATCAAGAGGCCCGGCAAGATGCCTGCGACGAACAGCGCCCCGATGGATGCGCCCGACACCAGCGCATAAACAATCATCGGAATGGACGGCGGAATCAGGATGTCGATGGTGGCCGCAGCCGCCAGCGTGCCCGCTGCAAAGGGCGCGGGGTAGCCGAGCTTTTTGAGCCAGGGGATCAGCATGGAGCCGATGGCCGAGGCGTCGGCCACGGCCGAGCCCGAGACGCCGCCGAAGATGGTAGACGACAGCACGCCGACCTGGGCCGGACCGCCATGCACGCGGCCGATCATCATGGACAGCAGCGTGACAAGACTCTGGCCCAGCTTGCCGCTGACCATCAAGGCACCGGTCATCATGAAGAAGGGAATCGCAATCAGCGGGAAGCTCTGCGTCTGCGACAGCATTTGCTCAATGGCCAGGTGCACGGGCACGCGGTTCAGAATGAGCAGACCGCCCACCGATGCCAGCACGAGGGCGTGCGCGATGGGGATGGACAGCAGTGCGCCGACCACGAAGAGAAGAATGATGAGTCCGGTCATGCTCAAGCTCCATGGGCCAGGGCTTGCGCCTGGTCATCCTCGTCATACGCGGGACGGCGCGGTGCCCAGGCCTGGGGCAAGCGACACAGGGTGACGATGGCCAGCAGGGCAAAGCCCAGCATCAGGCAAGACACGCTGACCGAGCCGCGCACCTGCAAAATCGGCGTGCGCTCGTCCGCCGCGATTTCCATCAAGGGCCAGGCGACGACCGCGAGCGAGCCATACAAGCCCGCCACCACCAGCGATCCACCCGTCAGCACCCAGCGCTGCGCAGCGCCCAACTTTTGCGTGAGGATGACAATGGCAATGTGCGAGCCATGCTGGGCCGCGAGCACCACACCGGCCATGATGAGCCAGGGAAACATCAGCTCCGGTAACTCAGACGCCCAGGCCAGGCTGCTGCCCGCCACGTAGCGCAGGCCCACGTTGGCGCTGAGGATCAGAAACATCCCCGTCAGCGTGATGTAGAGCACGCCACGGCAGGCCATACCGATGAGGTGATCGACCACCTGGGCGATCCGCCAAACGGGCGAACCGCCGCTTCCGGTCTGTGGGGCCTGCGGGCCGCTGGTCTGGGCAAAACTCATGGTCGGCCCCGTTTTAGCGGGTGGCCGCGACCACGCGTTTCACAAAATCGCCCACCGGGCCCGTGCTCCACTTGTCATAGACCGACTTGGTGGCCTGCACAAAGGGGGCGCGGTCCACGCTGTCGATCTGCACGCCCTTGGCCCGGATCTCGGCCACCAGTTTGTCGTCGGTTTCCTTGTTCAGCTTGCGCTGCAATTGCGTGGCCTCGGCAGCAGCGTCCATGAAGATTTTCTGGTCAGCCGCGCTGAGCTTGTCCCAGGCGCGCTTGCCCATCAGGAACGGGGTCGATTCGTATTTATGGCCGGTCAGCGAGATGTACTTTTGCACCTCATACAGCTTGGCCGATGCGATGTTGGTCAGCGGGTTTTCCTGGCCATCGACCACACCTTGTTGCAGCGCCACGTAAAGCTCGGAGAACTTGATTTGCTGCGCATCGCCGCCCAGCGCCTGGACGATATCCACCGTCACCGCGTCCGGCGGAGTGCGCAGCTTCAGTCCCTTCACATCGGCGGGGGTCTTGATCGGGCGCTTGCTGTTGGAGATGTGGCGGATGCCGTTGTCCCAATAACCCAGCACCACCATGCCTTTGGCCGCAGACTTCTCGGCCAGTTCCTTGCCGATGGGGCCATCCAGCAATTGCCAGGCCTTGGTGATGTCACCAAACAGGAAAGGCAGGCCCAGCGCGCCGTACTCAGGCACCACGGCAGACACCGCACCCTGGCTGTTGGCCGACAGGTCCAGCGTGCCCGAGCGCAACGCCGTCACCATGGCCGCGTCGTCACCCAACTGGGCCGAGTGAGCGACTTGAATTTCGATGCGGCCATTGGTCTTGGCCTTGATGGTGTCGGCAAATTTCACCGAAGCCTCATGGCGGGGATTGCCAGGGGCTGCGCCGTGGCCCAGGGTGAGTTTGACGGTTTGCGCGAACGCCGGGATGGCGCAGGCCAGGGCAGCGACCAGGGCGGTGCGGCGAAGAAGGGTGAAGCGTGTCATTTTTTGTCTCCTGTGTAGTTATGGAACGGTTGTGAAAGAAATTAATGAATCAACATGCCGCCATTCACGTCCAACGTGATGCCGGTGCAGTAGCCCGACAGGTCACTGGCCAGGAACAGCACGCAACCCGCCACGTCATCGGGCGAACCGATGTAGCCCAGGGGAATGCCGTCCAGGATGGACTGGCGCTTGTCCTCGGGGATCTTGTCTTTGTTGATGTCGGTGGCAATCAGGCCCGGCGTGATGCAGTTCACGCGGATGTGATCCGGGCCGTACTCGCGCGCCATGGCGCGGGCCAGGCCCAACATGCCCGCCTTGGCCGCCGAGTAATGTGGGCCACCCAAAATGCCGCCGCCGCGCTGCGCGGAAACGGACGAGGTGCAGATGATGGAGCCGCGCTTTTGCTTTTGCATCACCGGCACCACGGCCTGGCTGGCGTAGAGCATGCCGCGCAGGCTCACGTCCATCACCGCATCAAAGTCGGCGGGTGAGATGTCCAGCGTCTTGCGCGGCTGGGTGATGCCGGCGTTGTTAAAGAGCACATCGATGCGACCCAGCTTGGCCACGATCTGGTCCACCGCCACTTGGCACGAGGCCTTGTCGGTCACGTCAGCCACCAAGCCCAGGTGCTGAGGGCCGAGCCGGGCGGCGGCGCCAGCGGGGTCGGCCTGCGCGAGGTCGAGGATGGCGATGGTCGCGCCCTGGGCGGCCATCATGCGGGCGGTGGCAAAACCCAAGCCGTTGGGGCCAGCGCCCCCGGTGATGACAGCCACTTTGTCTTTGAGCAACATTCTCAGTCTCCTGGTTGGTGAATTCGCAGGCGATTCTCGGGAGAAAACAGCAGTGACACAAACGATAAAATTTCAATATAAGATGAAAATCCATCATGTTGCATCGCAACAAATAACCTTGCCGTCATCTCCACAGTCATGCTCCCACCTCTACCGTCCCTGTTGGCTTTTGAAGCCATTGCACGCCGCAAAAGCTTTGCCCTGGCTGCTGCCGAGTTGCACCTGACGCCCTCGGCCGTGAGCCATCAGGTAGCGCGGCTGGAGGGGTTTTTGGGCGTCAAACTGTTCGAGCGCTCCTCACGCGGCGTCAAGCTCAGCCCGGCGGGCGAGTCCTATTTGCAACGCGTGGCGGGGGCGCTGGGTGCGATTGGCGCGGCCACCGACGATGTGCGCCAGGGCGTGCGCAATTCGCTGTACGTGCATGCCAGCCCCAGCTTCGCCAGCCTGTGGCTGATGCCGCGCATTGGGCAGTTTGCGCAGGCGCATCCGGGCGTGTCGCTGTTCCTGTCCGCCTCGCATGTGCATTCGGACTTCGAACTCGGTCAGGTGGACATCGATATCCGCTACGGCGTGCCGCACTGGCCGCAGTTGGTCGTCAAGTCCATCTTTCGCGAGCCGATCATGCCGCTGGCCAGCCCGGCCTTCATTGAGCGGCACCAGATCCGAGAACCCGTTGATTTGCTCCAGGTGCCGTTGATCCAGTCCACTGTCGGCGTGGTGCAGTGGGGCGACTGGTTTGAGCGCTTTGCCCCCCCGAAGCGGCCCGAGCGCTTTGCACTGCGTTTTGACCGCGCATTGATGGCGCTGGACGCCGCCGTGCAAGGCCTGGGCGTGGCGCTGGAGAGCGCCGTGATTGGGGCCGACTACCTGAGCAGTGGCCGCCTACAGCCGGTGTTTGATCCGCAGTGGGCGGTGGCTGTGCAAGCCCACTTCGTGGTTTACCCGCAAAGCCACGGTTATCGGCCTGAGGTGGCTCAGTTTTTGAGTTGGCTGGAGACGCAAACACTGGGTCTGCAAACGTAGTGCAAATGAATGACACTCAACCTCATGAAAACCGCCACCATTCCCGCTGTGCGTGTGGAGCCCGAATTTCGGGCCGAGGTTGAAGCCTTGTTGAGCGCGGATGAATCGCTGTCGAAGTTCGTCGAAGGTGCTGTGCGCGACAGCGTGCGGCGGCGCAGCAATCAGGCAGAGTTCATTGCCAGAGGTTTGGCCTCGCTACACAACGCCAACGCGCAAAACGTTTATCTCGATGCCGATACCGTCATCGGCACACTTTTGACTTCGTTCTAGCGCGTGAACTTGAGCGCAACGGCGGTGACTTTGATCTGACCGAGCGTGCTCTACAGGCCATTAAAGATGGAACTGCAAGCTTGCGCCGTTCACCCTTCACATGTCGCGAAGCCAGTCAGAGCCCATTCTTACGCGAGTTGGTCATCCCCTTTGGGCACTCGGGTTACGTCGCACTGTTTGAGATTGTGGACAGCATCGATGTGGTTGCTGTGCGACATCAGATAGAAGAAGATTGCCACTGAGCAGCGAACGACGACGTTTCATCACTCAGTCACGACGACCCTCAAGGGTCAACATGGCTTGTGACGAAGGACTGGTAGAGACCATTCGCGGTGAGGTGAAAATACCGACGTCATCAGCACCCGCCGCTCACTCCAAAACCACAGCGACCTCGCCTTCACACCATGCCCACTGCCCGTACCGCCGCTACTTCCCCAAGAAAACCCACGCCCCAGCCCATCCGCAAAAGCACGCGTGGCAGCCAAGCCGCAGCCAAGACAACCAAATCCACCAAGCCCAGTGCGCCACGTCTCTCGCGCACGCGCCGCCCGCCTGATGTTGAGGTGGTGGACTGGCAAACCACGCTGCGGCGTCAGTTTGGACGGGAGCAACACTTTGGTTTGGTGAATCTCACGCCCGAGCCGGTGTTTTCGGACTTCAGGGTGAGCAACCCGGCCAGTGGCAGCCAGTACAAGGTGGCGATTCGGGGGCAGACGCCGGGGCTTAATTTTTGCAGTTGTCCAGACTTCGCCACCAACGACTTGGGCACTTGCAAGCACATTGAGTTCACCCTCGGCAAGCTGCTGACCAAGCGCGGGGCTAAGGCCGCAATGGCGCGTGGTTTCACGTCGGAGTACAGCGAGATTTGGCTGGACTATGCAGGCACGCGCCAGGTGCGATTCAGGGCCGGTGCGGGCTGCCCGTCCGCCCTGTTGAAGCAAGCCCAGAGCGTGTTTGACGCCGCCCTCGCCTGGTCTTTGCCCAACGCACGCATGAACCAGCTAGAGCCGCTCATGAAAGCCGCCAAGGCCGCTGACCACGAGCTGCGCTGCCACGACGACGTGTGGCGCTTTGTGGCGCAAATCCGCGACGCTGAGAATCGCTTGCGGGTGCTGGACGCGGCCTACCCCAAGGGCGCGCAGGACAAGGCGCTGAACAAGCTGCTCAAGGTCAAGCTCTACCCCTACCAAATCGAAGGGGCCTGGTTTGCCGCGCGGGCCGGGCGCGCCCTGATTGGCGACGAAATGGGCTTGGGCAAAACCATACAGGCGATTGCTGCAGCTGAGTTATTGGCGCGCCACTTGGGTGTGCGCCGGGTGCTGGTGATCTGCCCCACCTCGCTCAAGCACCAATGGAAGAACGAATTGGCGCGCTTCACCGACCGCACGACGCAGGTGATTCACGGCCTGCGCGCAGCCCGACAACAGCAGTACCGCGAAGAGGTGTTCTGCAAAATTATTCACTACGAAACGCTGGCGCGCGATGCCGATTTGATTGCCGCCTGGGAGCCCGAGCTGGTGATTGCCGACGAGGCACAACGCATTAAAAACTGGAACACCATTGCCGCCCGTGCGCTGAAAAAAATCGTCAGCCCCTATGCCGTGGTACTGACCGGCACGCCGCTGGAGAACAAGCTTGAAGAGCTGATCTCCATCGTGCAGTTTGTTGATCAGCATCGGCTCGGGCCCACGTGGCGCTTGCTGGAGGCGCACCAGCAGCGCGATGACTCGGGCCGGGTGATCGGCTACCGCGATTTAGACCGCATTGGCCAGACCCTGGCACCGGTGCTGCTGCGCCGGCGCAAAGCGCAGGTGCTGACGCAATTACCCGAGCGGGTGGACAACCGCATCTTTGTGCCGCTCACGCCCCAGCAGCGGGTGCATCACGACGAAAACGGCAGCATTGTCACCCGCGTCGTGCAGCGCTGGCGGCAGACTGGCTACCTGTCAGACGCGGATCAACGACGTCTTCAATGCGCCTTGCAAAACATGCGAATGGCCTGCAACAGCACTTACTTGCTGGATCACGAAACCGACCATGGCGGCAAGGTGGACGAACTGATGAGTCTGCTGGACGATATCTTCGAAGACCCGTCCGCCAAGGCGGTGGTGTTCAGCCAATGGCTGGGCACGCACGAGTTGATCGAGCGCCGATTGAAGTTGCGCGGCTGGGGCCACGTGCTGTTTTCGGGCAGCGTGCCGGGTGACAAGCGCGGTGCCTTGGTGGAGCGGTTTCATGACGATTCGGCCTGCCGCTTGTTCCTCTCCACCGACGCGGGCGGTGTCGGTCTGAACCTGCAACACGCCGCCGCCGTTGTGGTGAACATGGACATGCCCTGGAACCCCGCCGTGCTGGAGCAGCGCATTGGCCGAGTGCACCGCATGGGCCAATCGCGCGGCGTGCAGGTGGTGAATTTTGTTGGCCAAGGCAGTATTGAAGAAGGCATTTTGTCAATCTTGGCTTTCAAGCAGTCGCTGTTCTCGGGCGTGCTGGACGGCGGCGCGCACGAGGTATTCATGCAGGGCACGCGCTTGTCCCAATTCATGAAAAACGTGGAGCAGGTGGCTGGAGCGATGGGCGAAGCCGAAGCGGAAACCTACGATGGCGTGTCGGAGCCCACCGTTGTTCAGGAGGCCACAGCAACTGAGTCCGCCAGCACAGCTTCAGAAGCACCTTCAGCCACTCCTTCAGCTAATCCACCGTCAGACGGGCCTTCAGCGACACCCGCTGACCCCTGGGCTGCGATCCTAGGCGCGGGCGCTGCCCTGTTGAACGGCTTAGCGGCGGCACGTGGTGCTACGGCGGGCGGTGCTTCACCCATCAGCATCGAACGCGATCCCGTCACCGGCCAAGCCAGCCTACGCATGCCTCTGCCCGATGCGGCCCTCATGCAGCAACTGGCCAAGGCGTTCGAGCCCTGGTTGAAATAACGGACGGTCGCGCGCGACTGACTAATCGACCGCCTGCCGCATGCGCAGCAGTTGCCGCATCAAGTCCAGCAAGGGCACGTGCTCCACACCGCCAGTCATGGGGAAGCTGGCGTTGGCGCTGCTGACCACCAGACGCCGGGTGGCATGGATGTCGGCGCAGCCCAGATGAAAGCCTTTGCTCACCGTGGGGGCGCTGGAGCGTTTGATTTCTAGGGCCCATAACTCGCTGCCAGGCAATTCCAACACCAAGTCGATCTCGGCACCCACGGCGGTTCGGTAGTAGCTGGCTTGCGTGCTGGTGGGGGCGCAGGCCAGCAGGTTTTCAATGATCCAGCCCTCCCAGCTGCCGCCCACCACCGGGTGCGAGAGCAATTCACGCACGCTGCCCAGGTTCAGCAGGGCATGAACCAGGCCGCTGTCGCGCACATAGACCTTGGGTGCTTTGACCAAGCGCTTGCGGGACTGACGTGCCCAGGGCGGGAGCCTGCGCACCAGCAGCAAGTCGCACAGCAAGTCCAGGTAGCGCGCAATGGTTTGCCCGCTAACGCCCATTGATGCCGCCAGACGTGCCGCGTTCAGCATCTGGCCCTGCTCGTGCGCCAGCATGGTCCACAAACGGCGCAAGGTTTGCGCGGGGATGCGTGGGCCCAGCAGGGGGATGTCGCGCTCCAGGTAGGTGGTGATGAACTGCGCACGCCAGCGCAGACTGGCCGCGTCGCTGCGCGCCAGATAGGCGTCGGGGAAGCCGCCGCGCAACCACAGCGCCCCGGGCGTGGCGGCTTCATCTGCGGGTAACTCGGTCACCACAAAAGGGGCCAACTCCACATAGGCCAGACGCCCAGCCAAGCTCTCGGACGACTGCGCCAACAGATCAATGCTCGCCGAGCCCAGCAACAGAAACTGCCCGGCGCGCGCACCCGCACGGCGGCGTTGATCAATCACCCCACGAAGCACAGCAAACAGCCCTGGCATGCGTTGCACTTCGTCCAGAATGATCAGCCGGTCAACGTGCGCGGCGAAGTAAGCGACAGGGTCGCTCAGCTGGGCCAAATCAACGGGCAGCTCCAGGTCAAGGTAGATCGGTGGAGGTGGTGTCAGAGTTGAAGTCGATTGGGGTGCGGCATCGGCAAGCCTGCGCTGCGCCACAAGACCGAACACCTGATGCGCCAGCGTGGTCTTGCCCACCTGGCGTGCTCCCAGAATGGCCACAGCAGGAAATTCCTGCATCCAGCCATCGAGTTCTGAGAGGATTTGTCGATCAAACATCCTTGCAATTATTCCATAACTTGGAAGAATTGCAATATTAAATTCAACTCAAAATGGACTCAATCCGGTTTAATTCCGTTGTCCCGCACCACCTTGGCCCAGATGTCCATCTGGCGCTCAATAAAGACGCGCGCAGCCTCGGGCGTGCCGCCCACCACGTCAATGCCTTGAGCGTCGAGTTTTTTGGCGATGTCGGGCTGCTTCAAGATTTTGTTCAGCGCTTCGTTCATGCGCTTGACGATCTCGGGCGGGGTTTTGGCTGGAGCCAGCAGCGCCCACCAGGCGGGGGCGTCAAAGCCGGGGTAGCCGCTTTCGGCCAGGGTGGGCACGTTGGGCAAATCAGGGCTGCGCTTGGGCGTGGTGACGGCCAGGGGGCGCATGCGGCCGCTGTCGATGTGCGGTTTGGTCACGAACACCGAACCGATAGACAGGGGCACATGCCCGGCCACGGCGTCGTTCATCAGCGGGCCACCGCCTTTGTAGGGCACGTGCGTCCAGTCGATGCCACCGTTCTTGCCCAGCAGCGTCATGGCGACGTGGCCCAAGCTGCCCGAGCCGATGGAGCCGTAGCTCACGTTCTTCTTCGCCTTGGCTGCGGCCACCACATCGGCAAAGCTTTTGTACTCGCTGCCTGCAAAGGTGGCCAGCACCATGGGCGAGGTGCCCACCAGCACCAGCGGTGTGAGGTCTTTTTTGGAGTCAAACGGCAGATTGGGGATGAGCGATGGGTTCACGCCATGCGTGTCAAACACCACGGCGAAGGTGTAGCCGTCCGCCGGGGCCGCTGCCACGGCGGCTGCGCCGATGGAGCCGGACGCGCCGCCTTTGTTTTCCACAATCACATTCGCACCCAGCTCTTGCGCCAAGGGCACGGACACAATGCGCGCCACTTGATCGACCGAGCCACCGGGCGGGAACACCGCCACCAGCTTGATGGGTTGGCGCGTGGGCCAGGCTTGTGCGCCCACGTTGGCGCACGCGAGCAGCGCCGTGGTGCCGAGGATGGCTAAAAGCCATTGAGAACGAGTTTTCATGCGTGAATCTCCGTGATGTAATCGCCCAATGGTAAGAGCAAATCAACTCATCGCGCCACTGGCGTCACCGGATCAACCCCGCGTTGAAGCCGACCCGCAACCCTGGCAACACGCCCAGCCCGTGGCGTTGACTAAAAACGTGATGCGCCTGACCGCGCCCAACCCCGGCATGATGACCGGCCCCGGCACCAACAGCTACGTGGTGGGTGACGTGCACAGCGGCTACATCGTGATCGACCCTGGCCCCAACGAGCCCGAACACATCGCGCGCCTGCACCAGGCCACGGGCGGCGACATCCGCATGATCGTCTGCACCCACTCGCACTCAGACCACTCGCCGGGGGCGCTGCCTTTGCAAGCGCTGTGCGACACCAGCACGAGGCCCCCCATTTTGGGCCTGCCCTCAGCCCCCACGGCGCGACCGGGTAGCCACTTTGTGCCCGACCGAGTCCTGCAAAATAATGAGCTGCTGACGCTAGTGAATAAAGGGCTACAGCCCGATTTGACTCATACTTTAGAGGTGATTTACACCCCCGGCCATGCCGCCAACCACCTGTGTCTGGTGCTGCGTGAAGACGGCCTGCTGTTCTCGGGTGACCACGTCTTGAACGGCAGTACCACCGTGGTGGACCCGCCCGATGGCGACATGACGGACTACCTGAACTCGCTCGACACCTTGAGCGCCGCCTGCGCCGAGCACGACATCGCCTTCATCCTCCCCGCCCACGGCTACGTGATCCGCCAAGCCCCCCAAGCCATTGCGCACCTGAAAGCCCACCGCTTAAAGCGCGAAGCCAAAGTCCGCACCGCCATGCAGACCAAGCCCGGCGGCACGATGGACGACTGGGTGGCCGTGGCCTATGACGACGTACCCGAGAGCATCTGGCCGCTGGCCAA
>CANCDA010000057.1 GCA_947374705.1 Comamonadaceae bacterium
TGCAAGGCGATGTCGGCTCCGGCAAGACCGTGGTGGCCGCGCTGGCAGCTACCCTCTGCATTGACGCAGGCTGGCAGTGCGCCCTGATGGCCCCCACAGAGATATTGGCCGACCAACACTTTCGCAAACTCGTGGGCTGGCTGGAGCCCTTGGGTATCAAAACCGCCTGGCTCACCGGCAGCCAGAAGAAAAAGGAACGCACGGCTATGCTGGCGCTCATTGAGAGCGGCGAGGCCGGGCTGGTGGTGGGCACGCACGCGGTGATTCAAGACCATGTGCAGTTCAAAAACCTGGCGCTGGCCATCATTGACGAGCAGCACCGCTTTGGCGTGGCGCAGAGACTGGCCTTGCGCAGCAAAACGAACGACGATCAGCGCGAGCCGCATCTCCTCATGATGACGGCCACTCCCATTCCCCGCACCCTGGCCATGAGCTACTACGCCGATCTGGATGTCTCCACGCTGGACGAGCTGCCCCCAGGCCGCAGCCCCATCGTCACCAAAGTGGTGTCCGAGCACCGGCGTAACGAGGTGATTGAACGCATCCGCGCGCAAATCGCCCAAGGGCGGCAGGTGTACTGGGTTTGCCCCTTGATCGAGGAGAGTGAGGCGCTGGATTTGAGCAACGCCACGGCCACCCATGCCGAGCTAAGCGACGCCTTGCAAGGCGTGGTGCAGGCATGTGAGCCACTGAAAGTCGGCCTGTTGCACTCCCGCATGCCGGTCGCCGACAAGCGCGAAGTCATGGCGCAATTCACCAGCGCTCAGATGGCCGTCTTGGTCAGCACCACAGTGATTGAAGTCGGCGTGGATGTGCCCAACGCCTCACTGATGGTGATCGAACATGCCGAGCGTTTTGGGCTGTCTCAACTGCACCAACTTCGGGGTCGCGTTGGGCGAGGTACGGCCGCATCCGCCTGCGTGCTGCTGTACTCCACCGGGGATGCGCCGCGCTTGGGCGAGATTGCCCGCGAACGCCTGCGCGCCATGGCCGACACTAACGACGGATTCGAAATCGCCCGGCGCGACCTGGAGATTCGCGGCCCCGGTGAATTCTTGGGCGCACGCCAGTCGGGTGCCGCGCTGCTGCGCTTTGCCGACCTGGCCACCGACAGCGCCCTGCTCGCCTGGGCCAAAGACGTCGCCCCGCTGATGCTGGAGAAATACCCCGAGTTAGCCCAAAAGCACATGGCCCGCTGGTTGGGCGGAAAGACCGATTTTTTGAAGGCTTGAACTCGCTGTTTCACACGATGCTTCAAACCAGCATTCAAACAATCCAACTCATATATAAGACTGGATTAAAATCGCAGGCTGCTTACACCAGTTTCCCCATCACCCCCCTCTGTCACTCTACAAACGAGCCCCCAAATGACCGCTGAAACTTCAAAAATCATTTACACGCTGACCGACGAAGCGCCCATGCTGGCCACCTATGCGTTTTTGCCCATCATCCGCACCTTTGCCGCGCCTGCGGGCATCAACGTGGAGTCGAGTGACATCTCCGTGGCGGCGCGCGTGTTGGGTGAGTTCCCCGAGTTTTTGACCGACGCACAAAAAGTGCCTGACAACCTGGCCGAGCTGGGTCGCCTGACGCTGCTGCCCGACACCAACATCATCAAGCTGCCCAACATCAGCGCCCCCGTCGCGCAGATGTTGGGCGTGATCAAAGAGCTGCAAGGCAAGGGCTACCAAATTCCCAACCTGCCAGAAGACCCCAAAACCGATGCCGACAAGGCCATCCGCGCCCGCTATTCCAAGTGCATGGGCAGTGCCGTCAACCCGGTGCTGCGTGAAGGCAACTCTGACCGCCGCGCCCCACTGGCCGTGAAGAACTACGCGCGTAAAAACCCGCACAGCATGGGCAAGTGGAGCATGGCCTCGCGTTCGCACGTGGCCCACATGACACACGGTGACTTCTACCATGGCGAAAAGTCCATGACGCTGGATAAGGCGCGTGATGTGCGCATGGAGCTGGTCACAGCCAGCGGCAAGACCCTGGTCCTCAAGCCCAAGCTGTCACTGCTGGCGGGCGAGATCATTGACAGCATGTTCATGAGCAAGAAGGCGCTGTGCGACTTCTACGAAGAGCAGTTTGCCGATGCGCGCGACACCGGTGTGCTGCTCTCACTGCACGTCAAGGCGACGATGATGAAGGTCTCGCACCCCATCGTGTTCGGCCACGCCGTGAAGATTTTTTACAAAGACGCGTTCACCAAGCACGCCAAGCTGTTTGAAGAGCTGGGCGTGAACGTCAACAACGGCATGGTCAATCTGTACGAAAAGTTGGAGACGCTGCCCACCTATTTGCGCGAAGAAGTGATTCGTGATCTGCACGCCTGCCACGAGCACCGCCCCGCGCTGGCGATGGTGGATTCGGTCAAGGGCATCTCCAACCTGCACGCCCCTAACGACGTGATTGTGGACGCGTCCATGCCCGCCATGATCCGCATTGGCGGCAAGATGTGGGGCGCCGATGGCAAGCCCAAAGACACCAAAGCCGTGATCCCCGAGAGCACCTTTGCCCGCATCTACCAAGAAGTCATCAATTTCTGCAAGACCAACGGTAACTTTGACCCCGTCACCATGGGCACCGTGCCCAACGTGGGTCTGATGGCGCAGCAGGCCGAAGAGTACGGCTCGCACGACAAGACCTTTGAAGTGCCCGAAGCGGGCGTGGCCAACGTCGTGGACATCGCCACCGGCGAAGTGCTGCTGAGCCAGAACGTGGAAGCCGGCGACATTTGGCGCATGTGCCAGGTCAAAGACGCGCCGATTCGTGACTGGGTCAAGCTGGCCGTCACGCGGGCGCGCAACTCCGGCATGCCCGCCATCTTCTGGCTGGACCCGTACCGCCCGCATGAGGCTGAAGTGATCAAGAAGGTCGAGACCTACCTGAAGGACCATGACACCACCGGTTTGGACATTCAGATCATGTCGCAGGTACGTGCCATGCGCTTCACGCTGGAGCGCGTCATTCGCGGGCTGGACACGATCTCGGTCACCGGCAACATCCTGCGTGACTATTTGACCGACCTGTTCCCCATCATGGAGCTGGGCACCAGCGCCAAGATGCTGTCCATCGTCCCGCTGATGGCCGGTGGTGGCTTGTACGAGACGGGTGCCGGTGGCTCTGCGCCCAAGCACGTGCAGCAGTTGGTGGAAGAAAACCATTTGCGCTGGGATTCGCTGGGTGAGTTCATGGCCCTGGCCGTGTCGATTGAAGATTTGGGCATCAAAACCGGCAACAACAAGGCCAAAATCCTGGCCAAAACGCTGGACGCCGCCACCGGCAAGCTGCTGGAAACCAACAAAGGCCCCTCCACCAAGACCGGCCAGTTGGACAACCGGGGCAGTCAGTTCTACCTCGCCATGTACTGGGCCCAAGCCCTGGCCGCGCAGACGGAAGACACCGACTTGCAAGCCAAGTTTGCCCCGCTGGCCAAGGCCTTGACCGAGAACGAAAAGAAGATCACCGAAGAGATGATCGCTGTGCAGGGCAAGCCAGTGGACATTGGTGGTTACTTCAAGCTTGACCCGGCAAAAGCCAGCGCTGTGATGCGCCCTAGCGCCACGTTCAATGCGATTCTGGAAAGCGTTAAGGCTTGATGTTTCAAGACTAGGCTGGCTTAACAAAAGCCGTCAAACAGCGTCAAGTCAAACACGGTGTTTGACAATCGCTCACTGAACCCCATGAACCCTGCCATCTATTCCGGCAACAACCCAATCTCCTTCACCGCAGCACTCCAGCGCTCGTGCTCCTGGTTCAAGAAACTGCCGAGGGCTTCGGGTCCACCCAGCGGCTCGGCGATGGGGCCGATGGTCAAGATGCGCTGCGCGGTGTCGGCATCCGCCAGCAAGGTGTTCAGCTCTTTGTTCATGCGCGAAATCACAGGCGCGGGGGTGCCTGCCGGGGCCATCAGCGCAAACCAGCCGACCATCTCAAAGCCGGGCAAGAGTTCGGCCAGCGCGGGCACTTGCTCCCAACCCGCCACGCGTTTGGCACTGGTCACGGCAAGCAAACGCAAGCGGCCTTGGCGCACCAGCGCGGCGGTGGAGGCCAGATCGGCCACCACGGCATCAGCATGGCCGCCGATCACGTCTTGCACCGAGACACCGACCGAGGCGTAAGACACCAGGTTGGCCGTCATCTGGGTGCGGGCGTTGATCAGGCGCGCGATGATGCCGCCAAAGGTGCGCGGGCCTTCGTTGGCCAGCGACAGCTTGCCGGGTTCGGCTTTGGCGCGTGCGATCAGGTCACCCATGGACGCGATGGGCGACTCGGCTTTGACCAGCACGGCAAACGGACTCTTGGCGACAAAGGCCACGGGTACAAAGTCTTTTTGCGGATCGTAGGGCAGGGTCTTGAACAAATGCTTGTTGGTGACCAGCGCCGCCGTGGTGGCAAAGTAAAAGCTGTAGCCATCCGGCGCGGCACGGGCGGCGGCTTGTGCGCCGATGACGTTTTGCCCGCCGGGCTTGTTCTCAATCACCAGCGCCTGCCCCAGCGGCTTGGCTAGGCGTTCACCCAGCAGGCGTGCCACGTTGTCGGGTCCGGAGCCGGGGGGTTGCGACAAGATCAGTTTGACGGGTTTGTCTGGCCAAGCGGTGGGGCTTTGCGCCCACAGTGTGTTGGCCAGCAAGGCCAGCAAGCCCAATGAAATAACAGTGCGGCGCAGCGACATCGTGAACTCCTTTGTGTTGACTCAAATCATAAGGGCTTAGTCTCAAGGTGTGAGCTGGCCGTCCTCAACAGTTGTGTACCATTGCCGCAAGCCGTCAACCCGCTCTACTCTACCGACCAAAGGACACGCCGTGTTTGCTGAACCTTCCCTCAAGACCCAGGATTTGCTACAACGCCTGCGGCAGTTTTTTGACCAGCACATCTACCCGAACGAGGCGCGCTATTACCGTGAGATGGACGCGTTTCGGCGTGCGGGTAATGCCTGGCAAGTCTCCCCCCTGATTGAAGAACTCAAGCCCCTGGCGCGTGCTGCGGGCCTGTGGAATATGTTTTTGCAACATGATCGCAACGGCGTGCCGGGCATCTCTAACCTGGACTACGCACCGTTGTGCGAGGTGATGGGCCGCGTGTCTTGGTCGGGCGAGGTGTTCAACTGTTCGGCCCCCGACACCGGCAACATGGAAACCTTCGAACGCTACGGCACGGCCGCGCACAAGGCGCAGTGGCTGGAGCCCTTGCTGGCGGGTGAAATCCGCTCCGGCTTTCTGATGACGGAGCCCTCGGTGGCTTCGTCCGACGCGACCAACATCCAGTGCACGATTCAGCGCGACGGTGACGAGTACGTCATCAATGGCCGCAAGTGGTTTTCATCGGGCGTGGGCAGCCCGCACTGCAAGATTTTTATCGTGATGGGAAAGACTGACCCCGAGGCCGCACGCCATGCGCAGCAGTCCATGGTGCTGGTGCCGCGCGACACGGCGGGCGTCACCGTGTTGCGTCACCTGTCGGTGTTTGGCTATGACGATGCACCGCATGGCCACATGGAGGTGCTGCTAGAGAACGTGCGCGTGCCCGCTAGCAACATCATGCTCGGTGAAGGTCGTGGTTTTGAGATTGCGCAAGGTCGCCTGGGCCCTGGGCGCATTCACCATTGCATGCGCTCCATCGGTGCGGCCGAGCGCGCACTGGAGATGATGTGTGACCGGCTGCGCGCCCGCGTGGCGTTTGGCAAGCCGCTGGCCGAGCAATCGGTATGGCACGAGCGCATTGCCGAGTCGCGCTGCATGATCGACCAGGCCCGCCTGCTCACGCTGAATGCGGCGTGGAAGATGGACACCGTGGGCAACAAGGAAGCCCGCGCCGAAATCGCCATGATCAAGGTAGTGGCGCCCAACATGGCCTGCCAGGTGGTGGACTGGGCGATCCAGGCGCACGGTGCTGCGGGTGTGAGCCAGGACTTCTGGCTGGCCGAAGCCTACGCGCACCAGCGCACGGTGCGCATTGTGGACGGGCCGGATGAAGTGCACCGCAATGCGATTGCGAAGATTGAGTTGGGCAAGCGGGCTGCGCTGGCGCTCAAGCCTTGAACGCACCTCAACGCTCAGTAGGTGAAAATACCAGTCATTGCTGACTTAATTGAGCGTAATCTACGCTCATGGACAAACTAAAACAGCTCGAATCATTCGTTTCGGTGGCGACCAAAGGCAGTTTGACGGCGGCCGCCAATGCCGAAGGCGTGGCGCCGGCCATCATGGGGCGGCGTCTGGATGCGCTAGAGGAGCGACTCGGGGTCAAGCTGCTCATGCGCACCACGCGGCGCATCACGCTCACGCATGAGGGCAGTGCTTTTTTAGAAGATTGTCAGCGCTTGCTTACAGACTTCGCCAATGCGGAAGCCAGTGTGTCGGCTGGTGGTGTCAAGGCCAGTGGCTATTTGCGCATCACGGCGCCGGCGGGTTTTGGGCGTCGGCATGTGGCGCCGCTAGTGCCGCAGTTTCGCGAGCTGCATGCGGATGTCACGATCTCCCTCAACCTAAGCGACCGCGTGATGGACATTGCAGGCGAGGGTTTTGATTGCGCCGTGCGCGTGGGCGACATGCCGGACTCGTCCCTGGTCAGCGTGCGCTTGGCCGACAACCGCCGATTGTGTGTGGCCACGCCCAAATACCTCAAGCAACACGGCACACCTGAGAAGCCGCAAGACCTGGCGAATTTCGATTGCCTGGTGCTGTCCAGTGATGCGTCGCAAACGCGGGGCTGGGCTTTCAAAATGCCCGCCGATCAGGGCGGTGAGGTGATGCACTTCAAACCGCATGGCCCCATGGACTGCTCAGACGGGCAGGTGCTGCACGAATGGTGTCTGGCGGGTTATGGCATTGCCTGGCGTAGCACCTGGGAGGTGCAGGCCGACATCAAGGCGGGGCTGCTGGTACCGGTGTTGGAAGACTATGCTTCGCCCGCCAATGGCATTTACGCGGTGTTCCCCCAGCGCAAGCACTTAGCCCTGCGGGTGCGCTTGTGGGTGGACTTTCTCAAGCACCACTACAGCCAGAGTGAATTCTGGCAGGCACAGCTCTGAGGCGTTGCGCTCGTGGGCAGGCCAAAGAAAACCCCGTCAGTTTTCACTGAGCGGGGTTTTCTTCAAGCGGCGGTGGCTGCTTGAGCCAGTTCAAAGGGCGCTGAGCTTACTTCTTGGCTGCGGGCACAGCGGGGGTTGCCGGGGCAGCAGGTGTGGCGGGCGTTGCAGGCGCAGCAGCAGCAGGGGCTTTCTCGTCAGCCATGCACTTCTTCATGTGGCTGCTCTTGGCAGCACCGGCCAGCTTCTTGTCAGCGGCTGATTTCTCGCAGGCGGGGCTGGTGGCGGCAGCTGCGGGCTTGGCGCTCAGGCAGGACTTCATGAACGCTTTGCGGTCATCACCTTTCTTCTCGCCCGCTTCCTTGTTGCAGGTGCCCATCTTGCTTTGCTGCGCGGTGGCGGCTTTGTCATCGGCGGCGTGCGCAGCGCCCAGGGAGAGTGACAGACCCAGGGCCAAAATTGCGATCAGTTTGTTCATGTTGATTCCTCGATTCAGTGGGTTGAAGTTAATAAATGACACGGAGCGAAGCAAGCATACAACGCTGCCACTCCCCAACCGGATGACAAGCGCTTCCCCGTAAAATCGCTTCCCTATGTTGTCTGTTAAAAATGAACTGCTCGCTGCGCTAGGCGCGGCTTTGGAGCAACTCCTCCCCGGTAGGGGCGCTAAAGCCGCGTTTGAGTCGCCCAAAGTGGCGGCCCATGGCGACCTGGCCACCACAGCGGCCATGCAATTGGCCAAGCCCCTCAAACTTGCGCCCCGCCAAGTGGCCGAACAACTGCGTGAGGCCTTGCTGGCTGCCCCGGCTTTTGTGCTGTGGGTGGACGCGGTGGACATCGCCGGGCCGGGCTTTATCAACATCAAACTCAAGCCCGCGGCCAAGCAAGAAGTGGTGCGCGAGGTCTTGACTGCGGGCGCTCGCTTTGGCCAGCAGGCCGACACCGGGCGACGCATGCTGGTGGAGTTTGTCTCGGCCAACCCCACCGGCCCGCTGCACGTGGGCCACGGGCGGCAAGCGGCCCTGGGCGACGCGATTTGCAACCTGTTTCAGACCCAAGGTTGGAACGTGCACCGCGAGTTTTATTACAACGACGCCGGTGTGCAAATCGCCACCCTGGCCACCAGCACGCAAATGCGTGCCAAGGGCTTCAAGCCGGGGGACGCCGAGTGGCCTGAGAACGCCTACAACGGTGAGTACATCGCCGACATCGCGGCGGACTTCATGGCGGGTAAAACCGTACACGCCGACGACCGCGCCTTCACCGCCTCGGGTGACGTGAACGACCTGGACGGCATGCGCCAGTTCGCCGTGGCCTATCTGCGCCACGAGCAAGACAAAGACCTACAGGCTTTCAACCTGAAGTTTGACCACTACTACCTTGAATCCAGCCTCTACACCAGTGGCCGCGTCGATGCTGCGGTGCAAAAGCTGCGCGAAGCAGGCAAGACCTATGAGCTGGACGGCGCGTTGTGGCTCAAGTCCACTGAGTACGGTGACGACAAAGACCGCGTCATGCGCAAGGGCGACGGCAGCTACACCTACTTTGTGCCCGACGTGGCCTACCACATCACCAAGTGGGAGCGCGGCTTTGAGAAGGTCATCAACATTCAGGGCACCGACCATCACGGCACCATCGCGCGCGTGCGTGCGGGCTTGCAGGCGGCGGGCGTGGGCATCCCCGAGGGCTACCCCGACTACGTGCTGCACACCATGGTGCGTGTGGTGCGCGGCGGGGAAGAGGTCAAAATTTCAAAGCGCGCAGGCAGCTATGTGACGCTGCGCGATTTGATTGAGTGGACATCCAAAGACGCCGTGCGCTTTTTCCTACTCAGCCGCAAGCCCGACACCGAGTACACCTTCGATGTCGATCTGGCCGTGCAAAAGAACAACGACAACCCGGTGTACTACGTGCAGTACGCCCATGCGCGTATTTGCTCGGTACTGGCGGCTTGGCAAGACAAAGACGGCGGCGACGTGGCCAGCTTGGCGCAGGTTGACCTGTCGCCACTGCAAAGCACACAGGCCCAATCGCTGATGCTGATGCTGGCCAAATACCCCGAAATGTTGACCGCTGCGGCAGAAGACTTTGCCCCGCACGACGTGACGTTTTATTTGCGTGAACTGGCCGCCAGTTATCACAGCTACTACGATGCGGAGCGCATTTTGGTGGACGATGTCGCGGTCAAGCAGGCGAGATTGGCCTTGGTACGCGCCACGGCGCAAGTGCTGCACAATGGCTTGGCCGTGCTGGGCGTGGACGCCCCGCAAAAAATGTAGAAAGCATGCGAATGACACAGCAAAACAATGATCAAAAAGGTGGAACCCTGTTGGGCTTCATCATCGGCGTGGTCGTCGGTTTGGGGGTGGCCTTGGCCGTGGCCGTGTACATCACCAAGGTGCCGATCCCTGCCTTTCTCAACAAAGGGCAAACGCGCACGGTGGACCAAGATGCCGCCGAGGCGCAGAAAAACAAAAACTGGGACCCCAACGCCCCGCTGTATGGCAAGAACCCAGCCAAGCCTGCGGCCCCGAGCCCCGCGTCGGTTGACGCGCCTGCGACAACGCCTGCGGCTGTGCCCGCTGTCGCCCCGGTGTCTGCGGCAAACCCTGTCACCAAAGTTGAAATCAAACCCGCCGTCTCCGCCGATCCTCTGGGTGATCTGGCCAAAGCCAAAGCCGGTGCTGACCCGTTTAATTATTTTGTCCAAGCTGGGGCCTTTCGCACGTCTGAAGACGCGGAAAGCCAGCGCGCCAAACTCACTTTGAGTGGTATGGACGCCAAGGTGTCTGAGCGCGAGCAGTCCGGGCGCATGGTGTACCGCGTGCGCGTGGGCCCGTTTGACCGAAAAGAAGATGCCGAAAAAAGCAAGGCGAAAATGGACGCCACTGGTTTCGAAACCGCGTTGGTGCGGGTGCAGCGTTAACCCTGTTTTCTACCGATATGAAGGAGTGATGAATGATCAAACGTCGTGAATTTTCTTGGACTAGCGGTGTTGCTCTGGCCGCAGGTTTGCTGGGTGGTTTGGGCCCTGTGTCTTTGGCCCAAGCGCAGGCGGGCGCGCCCAGTGCAGGTGTGGATTACCAGCGTCTGGACAAGCCCGTGGCGGTGGACACGCCCGCCGGCAAGATCGAGGTCATCGAGTTTTTCTGGTACAGCTGCCCGCACTGCAATGCCTTTGAGCCCACGCTGGAAGCCTGGATCAAACAAGCACCCAAAGATGTGGTCGTTAAGCGCGTGCCGGTAGGTTTCCGACCTGACTTTGCACCCCAGCAGCGCTTGTTTTACGCCATCGAAGCCATGGGCTTGGTGGACAAACTGCACGCCAAAGTGTTCCAAGCCATTCACGTGGAACGCCAGCGCCTGGACACACCCGAGGCCATTGCCGACTGGGTCGCCAAGCAGGGCGTGGACAAGGCCAAGTTCATGGAGCAGTTCAACTCCTTTTCTGTCGCCAGCAAGCAAAAGCGCGCCGTGCAGTTGCAAGATGCTTACCGTGTCGAAGGCGTCCCTGCTCTGGGCATTGCCGGGCGTTTTTACACCGACGGCACCTTGGGCAAGGGCATGGAGCGCGCCTTGAAGGTGACCGAGCACTTGATTGACGAGGTGCGCAAGGGGCGTTGACACAAGGCGCTATCCGGTCGAACGAGAATCAAATAAAAAAGGGAGGAATCATGAAATCAGCGTACGTCGTTTTAGGCATACCGGGAAATGCCAGCACGCAAGAGGTCGAGGCGGCTTACCTCAAAAGTACCCAGTACTATTCACGCGAACGCTTGGTCAAGGATGAATCGGCCCTGGCCAGGTTGGCGGAGATCAAAGAGGCCTACAAACTCCTGACCCATGCGGAGTTCAGGCAAGCGCATGACCGAAAGCTCAGTGCCAGCGTGAATCGATCTGCCGTGGCCGCGCCACGTGTGGTGATGGTCGAGCAGGATGCCCCCTGGTTCAGCAAGCCACTACAGCTCATTGCACTCCTGGTGGTCATTTTGTTTGCCACCGGTGGCTACATGAGCTACTCGCGTCAACAAGTCAAAAAAGAGCAGGCTATTTTCGAGTTGGCGCAAAAAAAACTAGAGGCTGAGGCCGCACAAATCGTCCAAAAACAGCAAGAAAAAGCGGACGCAGATCGCGTGCGCATGGTGGCCGAGAGTGAACGCAAAGAACGACAGTTTCGAGCGGAAAGCAGCTATGTGGCAAGCCGTGCATCGGCGGTGTATTCCCAGCAAGAGGCGCAGGCCAATCGGCAAATGGAGAACGACCAACGCAATGCACTACAGCAAGCGCGGGATGCCAAAAATGAGGAGCGTCAACGCATTTACGATGCGGAGAGACGCGTCGCCGCCGACAAGCAGCGCGTGCGCGAGCTTTGCTATCAAAACTACCGCAGACCCGATTGTTAAAGTCGCTCCAAACTGCGTTTTAGATGTCCACCTTTGGCGGATTTTTTTGGGGTGATGCTTGTTTGTTGCGATGAAATTGTGGGTCAACGGTACAATCAAACGTAAGACCAAATAGCAAGATTCATGCCTTTATGACCCCATCGGTTTTTCCGTTTATTTTCGCGTTGGCCTGCGCCCTGTCAGGCGCTGTGGCGCACGCTGAAAAAGCGGACAACAACAAGCCCATGAACATCGAGTCCGATGCGCTGCGCTATGACGACCTCAAGCAGGTCAGCGTGTTCACTGGACGAGTGGTGTTGACCAAGGGCAGCATCGTGATCCGGGGGGGCGTGGTGGCGGTGCGCCAGGATGCGCAGGGTTATCAGTTTGGTGTGGTGACTGCGGAGCCGGGACATCTCGCGTTCTTTCGACAAAAGCGCGAAGGGGTGGACGAGTTTATTGAGGGCGAGGGTGAGACGATTGAATACGATGGCCGAGCTGACACAGTGAAGTTTTTAAAGAGCGCTCAAATGCGCCGCTTGCGAGGTGCGAGTCTGGCCGATGAGGTGACGGGCAGCACCATTCTCTACAACAATGGCACGGATGTGTTCACGGTCGATGGCGGCGTGGCCCGTGGCCCCACAGACAAGAGCCGTGGCCGCGTGCGTGTGGTGTTGACGCCCAAACCCCAAGCCGACGCTAGTCCCGCAACGCCCAGCAGCACCCCGCTGCGTTCAAGCTCGACCCTGGGCGGGGAACGCCAGTGAGCGCGGCGGATTGGATACCCTCTGCGGCAGCAGAATCAGGCTTGCCCACAGCCCCTGATGGCGTCGTGTCGGTCAGCGAAAGCAAGCTGGAAGCGCTGAATTTAAAAAAATTCTATGGCAGCCGCGAGGTGGTTAAAGACGTCTCGCTCACCGTGCGCAAAGGCGAGGTGGTGGGGCTGCTGGGCCCCAATGGCGCGGGCAAGACCACATCGTTTTACATGATCGTGGGCTTGGTTCGCGTCAGCGCCGGGGACATTCGCATCGACGGCCAACCCGTGGAGCACATGCCGATTCACCGGCGTGCGCGTCTGGGTCTGGGTTATCTGCCGCAAGAGGCGTCCATCTTTCGACGCCTCAATGTGCAGGACAACGTGCGCGCCGTGCTGGAGTTGCAACGTGACGACGCAGGCAAACCACTGGGCAAGCCCGAGATTGAGCGGCGCTTAACCCAGCTCTTGCAAGATTTGCGTGTAGATCATTTGCGCGACTCGTCCGCCTTGGCGCTCTCGGGCGGTGAGCGGCGGCGCGTGGAGATTGCGCGTGCCTTGGCGACGCAGCCGCGCTTCATTTTGCTGGACGAACCCTTTGCCGGTATTGATCCGATTGCGGTGATCGAGATCCAACGCATCATCAACTTCCTCAAAGGGCGCGGCATTGGCGTGCTCAT
>CANCDA010000058.1 GCA_947374705.1 Comamonadaceae bacterium
ACGACCGCCTCGCCGGGTCCCTGCGTGAGCAAGGTTACAGCGCACAAGAAGTCGATGCCGTATTGGCCCTGAAACCCCAGCGTCTGGGCGATGTCCCTAAACGCTTGGTCGCTGTTCGCGCCTTTGCGTCATTGCCCGAAGCCGCCGCCCTGGCCGCCGCCAACAAGCGTATTGGCAATATCCTGAAAAAAGCGGACGACGTGGACGCTCACGTCAGCGAGGTTCTGCTCAAAGAACCCGCAGAACAAGCGCTGTACGCGGCAATGCAAGCCGTCACACCGAAAGCGAATGCCCTGTTCGACGCCGGCGACTACACCGCCTCGCTGCAAGCCCTCGCGGCCCTTCGCACACCCGTGGACGCTTTCTTTGATGGCGTGATGGTCAATGCCGAAGAACTCGACTTGCGCCTGAACCGCCAAGGCCTGCTCAAGAGCTTGCATGTGGCCATGAACCGCGTGGCCGACCTTTCCCGTCTGGTGGCCTGAGCATGAAGCTGGTCATCCTCGACCGCGACGGCACCATCAATGAAGACAGTGCCGACTTCATCAAGTCGGCGGCTGAATGGAAGCCGCTGCCCGGCGCGCTAGAGGCCATTGCCCGGCTGACCCACGCAGGCTGGCATGTGGTGGTGGCATCCAACCAGTCGGGTCTGGGGCGGGGCTACTTTGATGTGGCCGCGCTCAATGCCATGCACAGCAAATTGCACAAGCTGTTGGCGGCTGTGGGCGGGCGTGTCGATGCCATTTTTTATTGCCCGCATGCACCTGACCAAGCCTGCCATTGCCGCAAGCCCGCCTCTGGCTTGTTTGCGCAAATTGGTGAGCGCTACGGCGTTGACCTCAAAGGCGTGCCCACCGTGGGTGACTCAGCGCGTGACCTGGTGGCCGGGGCCGCGCTAGGCTGCGAGCCGCATTTGGTGCTGACCGGCAAGGGCGCCGCCCTGCGGGGCCAGCCCTTGTCTGATGCCTTTCCCGCCAACACCGAAGTGCATGACGATCTGCTGGCCTGCGTTGAGGCACTGCTGAGCCGGGACGCAGGCTTTCACTCATCCAAAATTTGATCCGCATGGCACTGATCCGCTCCATCCTTCACATGCTGTGGATCTGCATCACCGTTGTGCCGTGGGCGATTGCGCTGTTGCTGACCTCTGTGTTTGTCAAAGGCAACCCGGTGTACTGGATTGCCGCCCACTGGCTCAGCGTGGTCGTCTGGGGTGCCCGCACTCTTCTTGGCATTCGCACCCGTGTCAACGGCATGGAGAACTTGCCCTCGGGTGAAGCCAGCACGGCGATTTTGCTGGTCAAACACCAGTCCACGTTTGAGACGCTGCTCATGCCCACATTGATGCCACATCCGCTGGCCTATGTGTTTAAAAAAGAGTTGCTCTACATCCCGTTTTTCGGTTGGGCCATGGCCCGCACAGACATGATCCACATCGACCGCAGCCAGGGAAAGCAAGCTTTTGCCAAAGTGGTCACACAGGGCAAGACGCTGTTGGCGCGTGGTGTGTGGGTCATCATGTTTCCTGAGGGCACACGCATCCCGCGGGGTCAAAAAGGCATGTACAAAACAGGCGGAACCCGCTTGGCGATTGAGACTGGCGCGCCGGTGATCCCCATTGCCGTCACCTCGGCCAAGTGCTGGCCGCGCAAAGCCTTCATCAAGACGCCGGGCATCGTGGACGTGTCCATCGGCAAACCCATTCCCAGCGTGGGCCGCGAACCCGCTGAGCTGATGCGCGAAGTCGAAGCCTGGATCGAGGCCGAGATGCGGCGACTCGACCCCGACGCCTACCCCTGACGCCCCCCATGCGCAGCCTCTACCAGATGGCGTTGGATTTTTTTGAGCCTGAGCCCCGGGTGCTCGCACCAGCGCCGACTCAAAAGCTTGTGCTGAGACCGCCAGATGTCCCCATGGCCAGCGTCATGCCCCCCGCACGCTTTCGTCACCCGCGCGCCAACCGTGAATCGCGCCTGTGCAATGCGTTGGTCGGCTATGAGTTCAAACGCGGCCAACGCCGCACCATCGGCTTCCAAGTCGGGCCTGATGGCTTGGTGGTGAGCGCGCCCAAATGGGTGTCCTTGCGTGAGGTGGAAGTCGCCTTGCAAGAAAAAGCCACCTGGGTGCTGCGCAAGCTCGACGAGATGCGCGAGCGCGAACAACGCCAAGCCTCGGCCCGCATCGAATGGCGTGACGGCGTGAGCCTGCCCTTTCTCGGCCACACCCTCACCGTGATTCTGGACCCGAGCCATGCGTTCACTGCCGTGGGCGGCGAACATGCGGCAGGCATCTTGCGCATTGGCCTGCCCCTGCAGGCCACACCCGATCAAATTCGGGACGCAGTGCAAGCCTGGCTCATGCGCCAAGCCAAACAACTGTTCACCGAGCGGCTCAACCACTTCGCCCCGCAACTGCAAGTGCAATGGCGCAAGCTCGCACTCAGCAACGCAGGCACGCGCTGGGGCAGCGCGCGTATTGATGGCAGCATCCGCCTGAACTGGCGGCTGATCCACTTCAAACCCAATGTGATCGACTACGTGGTGGCGCATGAGCTCAGCCACCTGCGTGTGATGGACCACAGCCCGCGTTTTTGGGACACGGTGCGTACCGTGGTGCCAGACTACGCCACGCTGCGCGGCCAGCTCAAAGACGACGCCGTGCCGCGCTGGGCTTAATGCCCGATGTCGGAAAAATTTTGAGAAAGCCAAACCATGTTGCATGAAGCCTTGTTCAACCGCATCCAAACCAGCTTCGACCGCCAGGGTCTCATGCAGCACTGGGGTGCACGCCTACTGCGCGTGGAGCCTGGCGTGTGTGAGTTGGCGCTGCCTTACTCTGACAAGGTCACCCAGCAGCAAGGCGGCTTTCATGGTGGCGCCATGGGCGCGTTAGCCGATATCGCCGCTGGTTATGCGGGTCTGACACAAGCCCCTGAGGGCATGGAAGTCACCACGGTAGAGTACAAAATCAACTTTCTTGCGGCCTTCTCCAGCGGAGAGTTGCACGCCATCGGACGCGTGGTGAAAGCGGGCAAGCGCATCATCGTCACCACGGCGGAGGTGCTGCATGTCGATGCGGCGGACAAGTCCACGGTGTGCGCGCTCATGCAGCAGACCTTGGTGCCGGTGAACAAAACCTATTGAAAAACAAGCCGCTTTTTCACATCGGTTCATGCCATGAAATTCTCTCTGCGTACTTTCGGCCAGAACGGCCTGCGTGCATTGTCCACAGCCGTGCTGCAAGCCTGGCTGATGGTGCTGTGTGTAGCGCTGGTGCTTTCGGTACTGCGCATGGGGCAGCTCGCCTGGCATTGGCCTGCTGAATTTCAGACGTCTTGGCCAGACCTGTGGACGGTGGTGGTTCAGGGTGCGCGGTTTGACCTGAAAGTCTGCGCTGCTGCATCGCTGCTCTTTTTCCCGCTCTTGCTCATCTTGCCTGCACGTTGGCACGGCGGCTTGGTGGGCATGGTCGCCGTTCTCTTCGTACTGGCGTCACTGGTCAACCTGCACTACTTCGGCTTTTACAAAACGCCCATTGACCCCATCGTCTTCGGCTTCTTTGAAGACGACACCCAGGCCATCGTTCAAACCATTTGGAGCGACTTCCCCGTGGTGGGCACCTTGCTGGTGTGGGCGGGCCTGAGCTGGGTTGCCATGCGCATGCGTCGCGCTGCCTATGGACGTTTAAGCCTGCGCCTGAACCGTCAACGCTGGCCCGTCTGGGCCACTTTGCTGGGCGTGTTGCTCGCGTTTTTGTTGCTGGTGCTCACCACCAAAGGCACTTTGCGTGCCATGGCGCTGGGCAAGCAAAACGTCTCGGTCACCACCTCGCAGTTTCTCAACGACATGGTGCCCAATGGCGTCATCGCGCTGAAGTTCGCGTGGGACAGTCGGCGCGATTCGCAAAACCTCTCTGACCCGCTGCTGGGGCTCAAGCGACTGCACTTCGCCTCACCGATGGACGCGGCCAAGGTGCTGGGTATGAACGCAGTGGATGAGGCGGCACTACTCACATCCCTGATGGTCAACGCACCTGAGCCACCAGCCGCAAAGTTGGGTTCAGCGTTCACAACGCCCAAGAAAAACCTGCTGTTCTTCCTGATGGAGTCCTGGAGCGCCGAGCCCTTTCATTACCAGGCCGCTGACTTTGACGTGCTGGGCCGCCTGGCCCCCACCTTGGCGCAGGCCTGCCACTTCTCCAACTTCGATTCAGCCCAGCCCGGCACGCACCCCTCGCTTGAGGCCATCTTGTTCTCCACCCCCATCACGCCCTTGACCCTGGGGCCACAGGGCAAGAAGCCCATCCCCTGGGCCATCCCCCTAGTGATGCATCGCGCGGGTTACCACACGCTGTTTGTCACCTCGGCACGCTCGGGCTGGCGTGACCTGGACCGCGTGCTCAAGACCCAAGGCTTTGACGAGGTGATTGATGCCAACGACCTCAAGGCCGCTTACCCACAGGCCGAGCTGGGGATCTGGGGCGTGTGGGACAGCTATGTGTTCCAGTACCTCTCCACGCGCCTGAAGCAGAAGAACAAAGACAAACCCCTGTTCGTCTTTGTCCTCACCTCCACCAACCACCCACCTTACGACTTGCCGCCGGACTATCCGCGTCAAAAGCGCAATATGACGAGGTGGGGCGGGGAGCGCAACTCGGTTGATCTACTGCCCAATCTGGACTCCTACCATTACGCGACTGATCTGCTCGGTGGCTTGGTGCAAGAGGTGCGCTCTGGCCCTTTGCGGGCCAATACCGTGATCGCTGCTACCGGTGACCACAATGTGCGCAGCTTCGGTCTGTACGCCACGCCCGATCGGCGCTATCTGCTCAACCAAGTGCCGTTTGTGATTTGGGGCGATGGCGTGAACTGCGGGCCACAGCGCACCCTGCCTGCGGGCCACCGCGACATGTTCCCCACGCTGCTGCCGCTGCTGAGTGTGAGTGAGGGCTACCTTAAGACCGGGCGCGACCTGCTGCTTGATCCTTCAAAGCCAACGAACCCAAGCCTTAACGCCCCCCTTAGCCTGAGCTACTTCGGCCCGGTTCGCACCCCGCAAGGGCGCTGGACGCTGGGCGACCCGGCGTCCTTTGTGTGCACGCCGGAAGATGCCAAAACCAACGCGTCCAGCTTGACTGCCAACTGCCAGTTCAGCGCCCAAGACGACGAACGCGCCCGTGCCCAACTCGGCCTGCTGGACTGGGCCGTGCGTGTCAGTTTGCCGAAGTAGTCATCAAGCACAATCACCGTCATGACTCAAGCCCTAGACGACCTCTTCGCCCACAACCGCGCCTGGGCCGCGCAGATGGAGCGCGAGCGCCCCGGCTTCTTCACCAACCTGAAGTCGCAGCAACGCCCCAAGTACATGTGGATCGGCTGCTCTGACAGCCGCGTTCCCGCCAACCAGATCACCGGGCTGGAGCCGGGCGAGGTGTTTGTGCACCGCAATGTAGGCAATGTGGTTGTGCACTCGGATCTCAATTCCCTGTCCACCGTTCAGTTTGCAGTGGAGCGGCTCAAGGTACAGCATGTGATGGTGGTCGGGCATTACGGCTGCTCGGGCGTGCAAGCCGCGCTGGAAGGCGCGCGCATCGGTCTGGCCGACAACTGGTTGCGCCACATCCAGGACGTGCGAGACCGGCACCGCCCTCTCTTAGAGGCCCTGCCCGAGCACGTTCGCCATGACGCGCTGGTGGAGCTCAACGTGATCGAGCAGGTCATCAATGTGGCCCAATCCACCGTGTTGCTGGACGCCTGGGCCCGTGGGCAGGCCGTCACCGTGCATGGCTGGGTGTATGGGATTCACGACGGTTTGCTCAAGGATTTGCAAATGACCGTGGATTCTCCCGATGCGCTGGAAGCCTTGTATCAGTTTGCAACGGCGAACGTGGCCAGTACAGCCCGCACCTAGAATTCGCCTGATTCCGTGGAATGGTTGGCACGGAGAATAAAAAAAGGTGCGAATCATGAGCTTTAAATTGCCGAAATTCCTGTACGTCAGCATGCCTTATGTTTACATGGTGGGCGGTGCCTTGATCGTTTACTCATTCAGAGGCTGGTTGGGGGGATGGATAGGTGGCATCGCCGGTTTGGCCCTGATGACTTACGGCTTTGCTGTTCTGATGTTGCGCAAAGATTACCGCGCACAAGACGAATCCGATGGCCCAGCCAGCCGTTACGACGACAGCCGTTTTGAAGACGTCCGAATTCAATCGACCCTCATCTCCTCCAAAGCCAGCGAAAACAAAGGCCCCCCGTCCCGCAAAAAGTCTTGATCTGGGTCATGGTCTTTTGACCGCAGCCTTCTCGGCGGCCTCAAGCTGGACCGGGGTGCCGCATTGCTGGATGCACTCAATGCCTTTGACGATGAGTACGTTGCCTTGCTGGAGGCGGGGCAGAATGAGCAGCCGCCTATGCAGGATCGGAAGTCGTTGTGAGGTACATGCTCGATACCAACATCCTGATTTACCTCATCAAGAACAAGCCCCCCATCGTTGCCGAGCGCGTGAATGCCTTGGCTGCTGGTGATGAGTTGTGCATGTCATTCTTCACTTTCGCCGAGTTGCTCAAAGGCGCAGAGCGCAGTACCCGCAAGCCTGAGGTATTACGCCGCTTGGACGAACTGGCCCGTGTGGTGTCGGTGCGATATGGCGTCAATCGTGCCTTGTGCGAACACTACGCCATGCAGTTCTCACGCCTGCGCGAAGCAGGCATGCCGATCGATGCCAATGACCTCTGGATCGCTTGTCACGCGCTGGCCGAAGATTGCACCGTGGTGACCAACAACATGCGTGAATTTGAACGTGTGGTGGGGTTGAAACTAGAGAACTGGGCACTGAGTCCTTAGTAACGGAAGCGATCATGCCGACGGCATTCCCCCCAACCGCACCGCCGCCCTGCGCAGGTTGTCCAGCACCGGTCCGGCGACCCGATCCGGGAAGCCTTGGGGCAGTTCCCGCGAGACGGTGTCGATGACACTTTCAGTGCGCTCTATCAGCCCCTGCATCAAGTCTTCAGCATCCGCGCCCACGCCGCAGCGAGCGGCCATGGCGTTGAAGTGGCGGCGTTGGATTGCTTGCAGGCGGTAATGGCGGTTTTTGCCGCGCAGAGACATGGCCAGCCTGGCCTTTTGCCATGCCAGTTGGCCCGCGCCGTGGCCGATGACGGGCCAGGTGGAGATCACGTCGTAAAAGGGTGTGAGGCGGTACTGGCCTTGCTGTAGCAACTGGATGCTGAAATTTTTGGCGTGGCCATCGGTGGCCGCCAGCATCCAGAACAAGATTTGCGCCGTCATGAAGTCGCGTATATCTTGCGCGGCATTCACTGAGCCGTGCAAGACGTCGCAAATGCTTTCTATGCCGGGGCCGCCGTCGCTCTCGTACTTGAGGCTGGGGGGCAAGCCTCTGACCTGGCAAAAGTCTTCCTGCGGCAAGCGCATCCACCAATCGCCAGAGGGGTGAAGTCGGCGGTCAAATCGCTCTACACCCAGCACTTTTTGCTGCCCAAACCGCAGGATGGCTGCGCGTGGCACACGCAGGCCGAAGGCGGCCAAAATCCGCAGGCACAGCCATTCGTTTTCGACCGATGTGCTCATGTCCAGACGGCCTTCGTTGCCCACGCGGCCCATGGGCAGCTTGAAGATGTGGGTGGTCGGCGTTGCGCCGCGCGGCAGCACCCACTGGTTTTGGTGCCACAGCAGTGCCGTTTTTTCTTGCGCACCAGCAATAGACAGGCGCAGATCGTCTTCACTGTCTTCTTGCATCCCCATCGCTCCAGGCGCAGTCACAAGGCGTTGCAAGAGGCGCTCGATTTGCGCTTCATTTAAAACATCGCCTTCAATACGGTCAAAGCCTTCCGGCCCCTCGTCTTCGCCCAGCAACTGCACGGCCCCCACACAGTCGCGCCCCAACTGCTGCAACAGGTCGAACGCCCGGGTGGACGCAGACCGGTAACGCTGGGTCAAGCGGCGGCGGATGGGTTCGCTATCGGGCAGTAGGTTGTCGAAGTAGTGGGTGACGATGTCGCCACGCAGGGGCAGATTGCCCGGTTGAAACGGCAGCGATAGCGACAGTGGCCTACCCTGCGGGGCGCTCACCCAAGAGGCGTCGTAGTGCAGCTCTGCCGCGCTGCGCGCAGGCATACGCCAGGTGGCGACGCGCTGCCCGTTGATCCAGACCGCGAGCGCGCGGCTGTGTGAGGGGCGGCCCATGGCTACCAGTCTGCCTTGTTGGTGGTGGCGAGTACTGCACTGGACGAGACTGTGGCCCGCTCTTGCACGATCAACTCCAACCCCAAGCGCTTGCACAGCGCCAGCAACTGCTCCACTTTCATGGCCTGCGTGTTGAGCTCCAGACGCGACAGGCTGGCCTGGCTCAGGTCGAGAAAGCCCGCCGCGTCGGCCTGCGTGAGCCCACGCCGCTTGCGAGCCGATTGCAGCATGAGGCTGAGCTGCGCTGGGGTGGTGATGGTTTGCTTCATGATGTATGCGTTTGACGAGTATTTTTAATTTACTCGTTTAACGAGTAAATGTCAAATATTCGCATAACGAGTAAGCATGGTTGCTGCAAGATCTGGGGTGTGATGGCCTCACGCAGTGCTACGTCGCCCTTTCGCGGCAAAATAGCGACAACGTAATTCACCGGAGAAACTCATGTCCAACCCCACTACCAACCCCATCGCAAATTCAATCGCCGATCCCATCGTCATCGTAGGCGCAGTCCGCACCCCCATGGGCGCATTCCAAGGCGACTTTGCCTCGCTCTCAGCCCATGACTTGGGTGGCGCGGCCATCAGGGCAGCGATGGAGCGCTCGGGCGTTGCGCCTGAGCTGGTGGGCGAGGTGCTGTTTGGCAACTGCCTGATGGCGGGGCAAGGCCAGGCACCGGCGCGGCAGGCGGCGCTCAAGGGCGGGCTGCCCATCAGCGCGGGGGCGGTGACGCTGTCCAAAATGTGCGGCTCGGGCATGAAGGCGGCGATGTTCGCGCACGACATGTTGCTGGCGGGCACGCATGAGGTGATGGTGGCGGGTGGCATGGAGAGCATGACGAATGCGCCCTACCTCATGCTCAAAGGGCGCGGCGGCTACCGCATGGGGCATGACCGCATTTTTGACCACATGATGCTCGATGGCCTGGAAGACGCCTACGAGCCGGGCCGCTCTATGGGCACGTTTGGCGAAGACTGCGCGGCCAAGTACAGCTTCACCCGCGAGGCGCAAGACCACTTCGCCACCACCAGCGTGCAGCGGGCGCAAGCGGCCACAAGCTCCGGCGCGTTTGCGGCGGAGATCACGCCCGTCACGGTCAAGGGGCGCAGCGGTGACACGGTGATTGCCATTGACGAAGGCCCGGGCAAAGTCAAGCTCGACAAGATCACATCTCTCAGGCCTGCGTTCAAAAAAGACGGCACCATCACTGCGGCCAGCAGCTCCTCCATCAACGACGGCGCGGCCGCGCTGGTGATGATGCGGGCCTCCACCGCTGCCAAGCTGGGCGTCAAACCACTGGCCCGCATCGTCGCCCACACCACGCACGCGCAAGAGCCCAACTGGTTCGCCACCGCGCCGGTGGGCGCGGTGAACAAGCTGCTGGCCAAGACAGGTTGGAGCGTCAAAGACGTGGATTTGTGGGAGATCAACGAAGCCTTTGCCGTGGTGCCCATGGCGCTCATGCATGAGCTGGGGCTGAGTCACGACATCGTCAACGTCAATGGCGGTGCATGCGCATTAGGGCATCCAATTGGCGCGAGTGGTGCGCGCATCATGGTCACGCTGATCCACGCCCTCCAGGCGCGCGGCCTTAAAAAAGGCATCGCCACGCTGTGCATTGGCGGTGGTGAAGGCACGGCGCTGGCGCTGGAATTGCTCTAAGTGGCTCCCCCGTTTCGCATCGGCAATTGCGCCGGCTTCTCAGGTGACCGGGTGGACGCCGCTGGCCCTGTGGTCGATACCTTGATCGAACTCGGTGGCCCTTGCGCCATCTTCTTTGAAACCCTGGGCGAGCGCACAGTGGCCCTGGCGCAGCTGGAAAAGCGGCGTGACCCCAGCCGGGGTTACGAGCCTATGCTGGAGCGCTTGCTCGAACCTATTCTGCTGCGCTGCGCCCAGCACGGCATTCCCATCATCGGCAACTTTGGCGCGGCCAACCCGGCGGGCGCGGCTTTGCTGATTGCCAAGATGGCGAAACGTCTGGGTCTGCCTGATTTGAAAATCGGCGTGGTGTTTGGTGATGATGTGCGGGAGCGTTTGGACACATCGACGCATGCCGTCTATGAGGCCGACACCGGCCTGAACATGGGCGGCGGCAACATCGTGTCGGCCAACGCTTACCTGTCGGCTCAGCCCATGGTCGATGCGCTCAAAGCCGGTGCACAAGTGGTGGTGACGGGCCGCACGGGTGACCCCTCGCTGGCGTTGGCACCGCTGATTCACCACTTTGGCTGGGCCTATGACGACTGGGCGAAATTGGCCATCGGCGCCACGACCGGTCACCTGCTGGAGTGCGGCGCGCAGATCACGGGTGGCTACTACTTTGACCCCGGCTTCAAGGACATCCCCGACCCGGCCAATATTGGCTTCCCAATTGCCGAGGTGTACGCCGATGGCCGACTCGTCATCACCAAGGCGGCTCGCACCGGTGGTTTGGTCAATGAACAAGTGGTCAAAGAGCAATTGCTCTACGAGATTCACGACCCGGCCCACTACATCACGCCCGACGTGGTGCTGGACTTCACCCAGGTGCGCGTGCAGGCGCTGGGTGAGAACCGGGTGCAGGTCAGTGGCATGATCGGCAAGCCCGCGCCCGCCACCATCAAGGCCACGGTGTGTTTTGACGGCGGCTGGCTGGGCGAGGGAGAAATCTCTTACGCCGGGCCCAACTGCGTGGCCCGTGCCCGCGCTGCCGCCGAGGTGTTGTTGCAGCGCTTGAAAATTCGCCAACTCGATGTGCAGGCGCGCATTGATTTAATCGGCATCGCCAGCGTGCACGACGGTGACGGCGGTGTGCTGTGGCGCAACGCAGGACACAGCCAGACCAACAACGCTGCCTACAGCGACCCGCAAGACATCCGCGTGCGCCTGGCCGTCAGCGCCCGCACGCAAGACGACGCCGACCAAGCCGCACGCGAAGCCCTGGCCCTGTACTGCTGCGGCCCGGCCGGTGGGGGGGGCGTGCGCTGGCGCACCACACAACGCATCCGAACGCAGTCGTATTTGATGTTGCCGCTAGACTTGGCTCCCAGCTGCACTGTGAAGAGCGCCACGGAGTTCGCCCAGGAAATTACCCCGGAGAGCGCAGCATGACGTCCCCCCTACTTTCTGATGACACCTTGGTCACCGTGCCCCTGCACAGCGTGGCCCATGGCCGTGCGGGTGACAAAGGCAATCGGCTCAACATCAGCGTCATGCCTTACGACCCGGCCGCCTATGCGCTACTGGCCGAGCAGCTCAGTGAGGCCAAGGTCTTGGCGCTGTTCGCGCACCGCGGCGCGGCCCGCGTCACGCGCTACGACTTGCCGCTTTTGCCCGCCTTCAATTTTGTGATTGACGACGTGCTGGAAGGCGGCGTCAATGGCAGCCTGAACCTGGATGGTCACGGCAAGAGCAATTCATTCATCCTGCTGGGCTTGCCAGTGACCGTTCCCCGGAAATTCGTGCGGTGACCAGCCGCGTAACGACGCTTACTTCGGCGCTTATTCCGGCACGATGCCGGCCTCTTTGGTGATGCGGCCCCACTTGTCCACCTCACTCCTGATGACCTGGTCAAACTGCTCGGGTGTTCCACTCTGAATCTCAATGCCTGCACCGATCAGGCGCGTGCGCACATCGGGTTGCTTGAGCGCATCGTTGATGGCCCCATTGAGCTTGAGCACGATGTCTCGGGGCGTGCCCGCCGGGGCCAAAATGCCGCCCCAGGTGCTGGCGTCATAGCCCGCAAAGCCGGGGGATTCGGCAATCGTCGGTGTGTCCGGGAAGGCACTGGAGCGGTTGGCGGTGGTGACGGCGATGCCGCGCAGTGCGCCTGATTTCACGTGGCCGCGAATCGCAGGCACGGGGTCAAAAATCAGCGACGTGCGACCGGCCAACAAGTCGGGGTGCGCGGCGGAGCTGCCTTTGTAGGGCACGTGCTGCATCTTGGTTTTGCTCATGCTCATGAACAGCTCTGCCGCCATGTGCAGTGAGCTGCCGGGGCCGCTCGACGCGTAGGCCACCTTGTCCGGGTTGGCCTTGATCCAGGCCACCAACTCGGTCACGTTTTTGGCGGGCACAGCGGGGTTCACCGCCAGCATCAGCGGCACCACATGGGTGTAGGCCACGGGGGCAAAGTCTTTGATGGGGTCGTAAGGCATGGCCTTGTACAAAAACTTGTTGGTGGCGTGGCTGGACGCCACGATCACCAGCGTGTAGCCATCGGGCACGCTCTTGGCGACAAAGTCGGTGCCCACGTTGTTCGATGCGCCGGGTTTGTTTTCAACCAACACGGCTTGACCCAGCGAGACGGCCATCTTCTCGGCCAGTGAGCGTGCAATCAAATCAATCGCCCCACCCGGTGTGGCGGGCACGATGATCTTGATGGCGCGTGTGGGGTAGCTCTGTGCTGCTGCTGGCTGGGCTGCGAGCATCGCCAGGAACGCCAGAAGTGGCAGTGGTGAGATTTTTAAAGAACGAATCAGTCGCATGCCGCTGTCTCCTGTGGTGAACCGGGACACCTTTGTACACCAAAGCGATTCCGGGTGAAAACACCAATGCCACCTTCATCCCATTGCGCTACATTCATTTTCAACAAGGATTCTCTCTATGCTCAGTGCCTCAGC
>CANCDA010000059.1 GCA_947374705.1 Comamonadaceae bacterium
CCGCTGGCAATGGTGTCGCACTTCATGATGCCGCCAAAAATGTTGACCAAAATGCCTTTGACCTTGGGGTTTTTCACCATGATCTTGAAGGCCTCAGTCACCTTCTCAGCAGTTGCGCCACCGCCCACGTCCAAGAAGTTGGCGGGCTCGCCGCCAAACAGCTTGATGGTGTCCATGGTGGCCATGGCCAAGCCAGCGCCATTGACCAAGCAACCAATGTTGCCGTCCAGGCTGATGTAGGCCAGATCAAACTTGCTGGCTTCGACTTCAGCCGGGTCTTCTTCGTCCAAGTCGCGGTAAGCCACGATCTCGGGGTGGCGGAACAAGGCGTTGGCGTCGAAGTTGAACTTCGCGTCGATGGCTTTGACACCGCCATTGCCTTCGAGGATCAAGGGGTTGATCTCGACCAGCGAAGCATCGGTGTCCATGTACACCTTATAGAGCTTTTGCAGAATATCCATGCACTGGGCGGTGGAGCCTTCGGGCACGCCAATGCTGTTGGCCAGCATTTTGGCTTGCGCGTCGGTCATGCCGGTGGCTGGGTCAATGATTTCGGTGATGATTTTCTCGGGTGTGGAGTGCGCCACTTCCTCGATGTCCATGCCGCCCTCACTTGAGACGATGAAGGCCACGCGCTGGCTGGCGCGATCCGTCACAGCCGAGACGTAATATTCTTTTTTGATATCGGCGCCGTCTTCGATCAACAGGCGACGCACTTTTTGGCCTTCAGGGCCGGTCTGGTGCGTGATCAGCTGCATGCCGAGGATTTCACCGGCGATTTTGCGCACATCGTCAATGGAGCGGGCCAGCTTGACGCCACCGCCCTTGCCACGCCCACCGGCGTGAATCTGTGCTTTGACGACCCAGACCGGGCCGCCCAATTTTTGAGCCGCTTCCACGGCTTCTTGCACGGTGAAGGCAGGGATGCCACGCGGCACTGGAATGCCGAAATTGCGCAAGATTTCCTTGCCTTGATACTCGTGAATCTTCATGGGGGCGCTCTCAAGAGTGGGTAAATTGAATCTACGGATGCAGACCGCCAATGTAGCATGTTGCAGCGCACCATTTTCGAACGCAATTCTTGGTTGAAACTGACAGCGCTGTACTCAACTTATTAAAATCGCAACATGCACAAAATTTTCATTGACGGCGAAGCCGGCACCACAGGCCTGCAAATCCGCGAACGCCTGCAAGCCATGCCCGCCATTGAGCTGCTCAGCATCGCGCCCGAACAGCGCAAAGACGCCAACGCCAAGCGCGCCTTGATGGCTCAGGCCGATCTGGTGGTGCTGTGCCTGCACGACGATGCGGCCATCGAATCCGTCGCCATGATCGACGCGCTGACCGCCGCCAACCAAGGCGTCGGCCCAAAAATCATCGACGCCTCCACCGCGCACCGCACCGCGCCAGGCTGGGTGTTTGGCTTTCCTGAACTGGTGGTGGGGCAAAAAAAAGCCGTGGCCCAGTCACGGCGCGTGGCCAATCCGGGCTGCTACGCCACCGGCGCGATTGCGCTGATTCGGCCTTTGGTGGACGCGGGTTTGCTCCCACGTGACTTTCCTTTGGCACTGCCCTCGGTCAGTGGCTATTCGGGCGGGGGCCGCAGCATGATCGAGGCTTATGAAGCAGGCCAAGCCCCAGCCTTTGAGCTCTACGCTCTGAGTCTGAAGCACAAGCACCTGCCCGAGATCATGGCCTACACCGGCCTGACGCGCCGCCCGGTGTTCACCCCCTCGGTCGGCAACTTCAAACAAGGCATGCTGGTGCAGCTGCCTCTGCACCTGGACTTGTTGCCGGGTCAACCCACGGCACAAGACCTGCACGCCGCACTGGCCCGGCACTATGCAGGCAGTGAGTGGGTGAGCGTCGAGCCCGCCACGGCAGACGGCAAACTCGACGCGGTGGCGCTGGCCGACACCAACCGCATGGAGTTGCGCGTGTTTGCCAACGACGCAGCGGCCGATGGCTTTGCCCATGCCGTGCTGGTGGCGCGGCTGGACAACCTTGGTAAAGGGGCCAGTGGCGCGGCGGTGCAGAATTTGAAGTTGATGTTGGGGTTTTAATCCTCAAACGCCTCGTCTGGCGCGCCAACCACCACCCGCCGAATCACATCACCGCTAAACCCCCGACTGGCCAAGAAACGCATCTGGCTGGCCCGTGCTTTGGGGTCTGCGGCAGGTTCACCAAACTTCTTGCGCCAGACCTCGCGCGCCCGCGCCAACTCGGTAGCGCGCAAGTCGCTCACCGCTTCGGCCACGGCTTGCGGATCTAACCCCTTGCCTTGCAACTCCTGCTGAATGCGCACCGCACCCAGCTTGGCCGCGCGGCGGTGGACGACCGACGCAAGCACCCGCTGTTCATCGATAAAGTGCTTGGCCGTTAGTTCGTCTAACGCCTTCGCAAGCGAGCCCGGCACCTCTTCAAAACGGGCCAGCTTGCGCTCCAGCTCCAGGCGCGAGTACTCGCGCCCGCTGAGCAGGCGCAGGGCGCGGCCTTTGAGGGAAATAGGGGCGGTGCTCACGTTGAGACGGTTTTAAATTCAAGCCTCGGCTTTTTTGCCGCCCGCTTTCGTTTTGCCTGCCGGTGCAGGCTCAGCGCCCAAACCCAACAAAGGGATGCCCAGTGACAAACGCACCTTGTTTTCAATCTCCATGGACAGCTCGGGGTTTTCACGCAAAAACTCGCGCGCATTGTCCCGGCCTTGACCAATTTTTTCGCCGTTGTAGGCATACCAAGCGCCGGATTTGTCAATGATGTTGGCGTTCACGCCCATGTCGATGATCTCGCCGTGGCGGCTGATGCCTTCGCCAAACAAAATATCGAATTCAGCCGTCTTGAAGGGCGAGGCCACTTTATTTTTGACCACCTTGACCTTGGTCTCGTTGCCAATGGCTTCGTCGCCCTTCTTGATGGTGCCGGTACGGCGAATGTCCAAGCGCACCGAGGCGTAGAACTTGAGCGCGTTGCCGCCGGTGGTGGTCTCGGGGCTGCCAAACATGACGCCGATCTTCATACGAATCTGGTTGATGAAGATCACCATGCAATTGGTCTTTTTGATGTGCGCGGTGAGCTTGCGCAGGGCCTGGCTCATGAGGCGCGCTTGCAAGCCCGGCAGACTGTCGCCCATTTCACCTTCCAGCTCGGCCTTGGGCGTGAGCGCCGCCACCGAGTCCACCACGATCAAATCGACCGCGCCCGAGCGCACCAGACTGTCCACAATTTCCAAGGCCTGCTCGCCGGTGTCGGGCTGGCTGATCAGCAAATCTTGCAGGTTCACGCCCAACTTTTGCGCGTACTGGATGTCTAGCGCGTGCTCGGCATCCACAAATGCGCACTGACCGCCGAGTTTTTGCATCTCGGCAATGACTTGCAGCGTCAGCGTGGTTTTGCCGGACGACTCCGGGCCGTAAATCTCGACCACGCGACCGCGCGGCAAACCACCCACGCCCAGGGCAATGTCCAAACCCAGCGAGCCGGTGGAGACCACCTGGATGTCTTCAATCACCTCCCCTTCACCCAAGCGCATGATGGTGCCCTTGCCAAACTGCTTCTCGATCTGGGCCAAGGCCACTTGCAGGGCTTTGGCTTTTTCGCTGCTGGCGGCGGTGAGGTTTTTAACGGCTGCGTCCATGAAGGGCTCCTTGATTTAACGTTGAGGGGAATTTCGATTCATCCGCTGCTTTTAACAACAGGCTGGATGCTTGAACAGTAGTTTAAATCAGCTCGATTAAACGAGTAAAGCTTATTTTTAGTCAGTTTGATTTACCATTTGCCGATGGCCCACATCCTCACATCAAACCCTCCGCTCGGCTGGCGTCAAACGCACTTGGGGCGACTGCTCGGCCACGCCATGCGCCGTTTTGATGCGCGTGTTTTGCAGCTGATGGCCAGCAACCCCGACGTGCCACTGGCCCTGTCTAACCTGGCGGCGCGCGGGCAGGTGAGTGCAGCCCACATCCACATCACGCGCCACTTGGCGCTCGAGGGCTCGCGCCTGACCGAGCTGGCCGCACAAGCCGGCATGAGCAAGCAGGCCATGGGCAAGCTGGTGGACCAGTGCGACGCCTGGGGCTTGGTGACACGCACACCTGATGCGCGCGACGCCCGAGCGCGGCTGGTTCGCTTCACCCCCAATGGGCTGGCTTGGCTCCAGGCTTTTCAGCAGGCGGTAGGGCAAGCCGAAGACGAGTTGCGACAGGCCGTGGGGGCCGAGATTGCCACCGTCATCGCCATTGGACTGGAGGCTTACGCCGCCTGAAACAGGTCACACGACAAGGCCGTTAGCCGCATGCAAGCCTCGCTTCAGGTCGGGAGCCTAAAATTACCTCAGCGCCGCCCACCCCCAGGAGACCCCCA
This sequence comes from Comamonadaceae bacterium, assembly GCA_947374705.1. GTDB lineage: Bacteria > Pseudomonadota > Gammaproteobacteria > Burkholderiales > Burkholderiaceae_C > CANCDA01. Next base: position 4,357 of record CANCDA010000059.1, read on the forward strand.
TGCGAATTCTCATTGCCGAAGATGACCAGGTACTGGCCGACGGTTTGCTGCGCACCCTGCGCAACTCCGGTGCGGCGGTGGACCATGTGGCCAGCGGCACGCAAGCCGACGCCGCGCTCATGACCAACACCGAGTTTGACCTGCTGATTCTGGATCTGGGCCTGCCTGCCATGCACGGCCTGGAGGTCTTGAAGCGCTTGCGCTCACGTGGCTCCGCGTTGCCGGTGCTGATCCTCACCGCCGCCGACAGTGTGGAAGAACGCGTCAAAGGTCTCGACTATGGCGCCGACGACTACATGGCCAAACCCTTTAGCCTGCAAGAGCTCGAAGCCCGCGTGCGCGCGCTGGTACGCCGGGGCGCGGGCGGTACCAGCAGCCAGATCAAGCACGGCCCCTTGACCTACGACCAAACCGGGCGCGTGGCCACCATCGACGGCAAGATGGTCGAGTTGTCGGCGCGTGAGCTGGGCTTGCTCGAAGTGCTGCTGCAGCGCACGGGTCGTCTGGTGAGCAAAGACCAATTGGTGGAGCGCTTGTGCGAGTGGGGCGAAGAGGTGAGCAACAACGCGATTGAGGTGTACATCCACCGCCTGCGTAAAAAGATCGAAAAAGGCCCGATCCGCATCGCCACGGTGCGCGGGTTGGGCTATTGCTTAGAAAAAATCAACGGGTGACAAGCCAGTGAAACTTTTCCAGCGCGAGCAGCGCTCGCTGTTCGGTGAAATCCTGGACTGGATGCTCACGCCGCTGCTGCTGCTGTGGCCCGTCAGCCTGGTGCTGACCTGGCTGGTGGCGCAGGGTATTGCGGGCAAGCCTTTCGACCGGGCACTGGAGTACAACGTGAGCGCATTGGCGCAACTGGTCACGGTCAAAGACCAGCGCGTGAGCTTCAACCTGCCTTTGCCTGCACGCGAATTGCTGCGCGCCGACGATGCCGACACGGTGTACTACCAAGTCGTCGGCCCGCGCGGGGCCTACCTGAGCGGCGAGCGCGACTTCCCCTTGCCGACGGACGTTGACACGATCCCGCCCGGCCAAGTTCACCTGCGGGATGACGAATTTCATGGCACCGCAATTCGCGTCGCCTACATGTGGGTTCCCCTGGCCTTGCCTGACAACAAAATGGCGCTCGTGCAAGTGGCCGAGACGCTGGACAAACGCTCCGTGTTGGCCGCAGAGATCATCAAAGGCGTGATGCTGCCGCAGTTCGTCACCCTGCCGATGGCGGTGCTGCTGGTGTGGCTGGCTCTTGTGCAGGCCATCAAGCCCCTGAGTCGGCTGGAGTCGCGCATCCGGGCGCGCAAGCCCGATGACCTGAGCCCACTGGACACGCAGGCCGTGCCGATTGAGGTCGCGCCGCTGGTGGCCTCGGTCAATGACTTGCTGCTGCGCTTGCAAGACTCGATGGCCACGCAAAAAAGGTTTCTGGCCGACGCCGCACACCAACTCAAAACGCCCTTGGCGGGCTTGCGCATGCAGGCCGATTTGGCCCAGCGCGAAGGCACCAGCACGGAAGAGCTGAAGCAGTCGCTGCGCCAGATTGGCCGCTCCAGCGTGCGCGCCACCCACACCGTTAACCAACTGCTGGCCCTGGCCCGTGCCGAGGGCAGCGGTGCGACCTTGAGCCGCCAGCCCTGCGACCTGGCCCGCCTGACCATGGACGTGGTGCGCGACTGCGTGCCGCGCGCCATGGACAAGCACATTGACCTCGGTTATGAGGGTGCCCAGCCTGGCAGCCCTGGCGTCGTTCTCCAAGGTAACCCGACCCTGCTCAAGGAAATGGTGCGCAACCTGTTGGACAATGCCATCAACTACACGCCCTCCAGTGCGGCGCAGCCTGCCATCATCACGGCCCGCGTCCTTACCGACCCCTTTGGTCAGGTCACCCTGCTTCAGGTCGAGGACTCGGGGCCGGGCATCCCCAGCGCCGAGCGGGAGCGGGTGTTCGAGCCGTTTTACCGCGCCCTCGGGGTCGAGGCCGACGGCTCGGGGCTGGGCCTGTCCATCGTGCAGGAAATTGCGCGCCAGCATGGTGCTACGGTCAGCGTGGATGACACCCATCCCGGACACACGCCGCCCGGTGCGCGCTTTACATTGCGTTTTTAAGAACAGCTTTGCAAGGGCTTGCTGATGGGCACAGGGTTGAGTGTGCTCAAGCGGGCGCGCAAGGCCTCATCGACAGCGGGCAGCTTGAGCAAAGCGCCAGTTGACTCGGTGCGCTCTTGCACCACCCGTGCGGTATGAACACCGCGCTGGTTGAGGGTGGCCAGGGCCGCGTCAGCCGCCGCCTTGCTGCCATAGCCGCCCAGAGACAAGCCGGGCTCCAGTTTCGGATTGCCCAAGGGCTCGGGGTTGATTTTCAAGACGGCTAACTCTTTGCGTTTTTTCGCCAACGCCTCGGCATTGGGATAGGGGCCCATGAAGACAATCCAGCGCGCAGGCTCGGTCAGCGGGCTCAAACTCCAGGCCTCGGACGGCAGCACATCACGCAAGGCCTGGCGCAGCGCCTCGGCCTGACGCTCATCGAACAGACCGGCTTGCAAGCACTCGGTGGGCTTGGCGGGGGGCTGTGCTTGCATCACCGCTTCTTGTGCATCTTGGGCCGACACAATGCGAAGGGCTTCCGGCCGAATTTGACGCTCCAGGCGCTGAGGCTCACCCGTGGGTGTGGGCCCAAAACCATAACCACGTAAGTACTCATGGGACCAGGCGAAGTACAGGCCATTGAGCAAGATGAGCAAAAGAACAAAAAAACGCAACATGACAGGCCAAAACCGTGAAAGAGAACCGCGTTAAACAGGGCGCACGCTGACTTCAGCGCTGCTGATTTTTTTCAGGCCCGCGTCAGTATGCACCAGCAAGGCCCCACTGCTGTCCACGCCCTGCGCTTGCCCGTGCGTGCCGTCGCTCAAGGTCACGGCACGACCGGCCAGCGCGTCACGGGTTGCAAAGGTTTTTAAAAACGGGGCCAGGCCTTGCGTCTCAAAGACTTGCACGGCCTGCACCAGAGGCGCGGCAATGCGCTGCAGGGCTTGCGGGGCGTCGATGCCGGGCAGCAACTCCTGTAGCCAAGCCGGGGGCGTGCTCAGGCCAACCGCCTCACGCGGGCCGATGTTCAGGCCCACGCCGATCACGGCGTAGCGGGTGCTACCGATGTTGACGGTTTCAATCAAAATGCCCGCCAGCTTGCGCCCTTCAAACCAAACGTCGTTGGGCCACTTGAGTTGCAGTGCGGGGTGCAAGCTGCGGGCCACGCTCACCCCCACCGCCAGTGACAGGCCAGACCAGTCGGCCATGTGCAGCGGCATGCCCAAGGAAAAAGTCAAAGCGGGTGTGCTGGCCCCTTGGCTTAACCAATCCCGTCCCAAGCGACCACGCCCCGCGGTTTGCGACTCAGCCACCAACAAGATGGGCTCAGTCTGCCCTGCACGGGCGCGGCGCATCAGCTCGGAATTGGTGGAATCAATCTGCGGGAGTATCTCAACGCTAAAGCTCGGCAGAGCAGGCGACACCGCCTCCCAGATCGCCTCCGCAGGCCACTGAATCGCTGCGGTGGCACTCATACCGCTCAACGCCTGCGCTTAGGGGCCAGCAGCGTGCCCCGGCAGGCCTTGGCCCCACACCAGCAGGGGTATTCGGCCTTGAGCTTGGGCGTGTAGCGCTCGTCAATCATCAGGCCGTAGTCGTAGTTGAGTTCTTCACCGGCCTTGATGTTGCGCAGGGCTTTGATGAAGACGCGGCCCTCGTCCTCATCGGCCTCGCAGTTGGGCGCGCAGCTGTGGTTGATCCAGCGCGCAGAGTTGCCGTTCACCTTGCCATCGATCACATGGTCTTCATCAATGTGGAAATAAAACGTGTGGTTCGGGTCGCTGGGGTCATGCGGGTGGCGGGCTTGCGCCTCGGCCCAGGTCACCACTTCACCCGTGTACTCGATCAGGGTTTCGCCCTCAGCCAGGTTCTGCACCGCAAACACGCCTTTGCCATGCACGCCAGAGCGGCGGGTTTGAATGCGGCGACCTGATGCGGGGGCTGATTTTTTGGACACGTTTGAAAAATTTGGTAAGGTGAACTCGTATGGGTGCGCGCATGTGCGTGCCCGCGTGCTTGCGCGCACACATGCGTGCGCGAGAAACTGGATTGTAGTCAGATGAAAAACGCAGTTTTAGATAAAAACGCAGTGGCCGGTAAAACCTTGGTCATTGCAGAAAAACCCTCGGTCGCCCAAGACATCGTGCGCGCCCTCACGCCGCTGGCGGGCAAGTTCGACAAGCACGACGAATACTTTGAGAGCGACACCTACGTCGTCACCAGCGCGGTCGGCCACCTGGTGGAAATTCAGGCGCCCGAAGCCTACGACGTCAAACGCGGCAAATGGAGCTTTGCCCACCTGCCCGTCATCCCGCCACACTTTGACTTGAAGCCGGTGGACAAGACCAAGACGCGTCTGAACGCCGTCATCAAGCAGGCCAAGCGCAAAGACGTGGACAAGATCATCAACGCCTGTGATGCGGGCCGCGAGGGTGAGTTGATCTTTCGCCTGATTGAGCAGTACGCCGGTGGTGCTAAGCCCCTGGGTAAGCCGGTCAGCCGTCTCTGGTTGCAATCCATGACGCCACAGGCCATCCGCGACGGCTTTGGTGCCTTGCGTACCGATAAGCAAATGCAGCCCCTGGCCGACGCCGCACGCTGCCGTTCTGAGGCCGATTGGCTGGTAGGCATCAACGGCACACGCGCCATGACCGCGTTCAACTCGCGCGATGGCGGCTTCTTTTTGACCACCGTGGGCCGGGTGCAGACGCCCACCCTGTCGGTGGTGGTGGAGCGCGAGGAGCAGATCCGCAAATTCGTCAGTCGCAACTACTGGGAAGTGCACGCCACGTTTGGCGCGCAAGCCGGTGAGTACAACGCCAAGTGGTTTGACCCGAGTTGGAAAAAAGCCGCCGCCAATGCTGCTGCGGGCAACACCGACGAGCCCGACGCCGAACTCAAGGCCGACCGCGTCTGGACAGAGCGCGAAGCCCAGGCCATCGCCAACGCCGTTCGAGGCCAAAGCGCCACGGTGTCGGAAGAAAGCAAACCCACCACCCAAGCCTCACCCCTGCTGTTTGACCTGACCAGCCTGCAACGCGAGGCCAATGGCAAGTTTGGCTACTCGGCCAAAACGACGCTGTCCATCGCGCAAAGCCTGTACGAGCGCCACAAGGCCCTGACCTACCCGCGTACCGATTCACGCAACTTGCCCGAAGACTACGTGCCGGTGGTCAAAGACACCTTTGCCATGCTGGCCGACAGCGGCATGCGGCATTTGGCCCCCTTTGCGGCCACCGCCATCAAGGGCGGCTACGTGCGCCCCAGCAAGCGCATTTTTGACAACGCCAAGGTCAGCGACCACTTTGCCATCATCCCCACGCTGCAAGCCCCCAGTGGCCTGAGCGAGGCCGAGCAAAAGGTGTATGACCTGGTGGTGCGCCGCTTCATGGCGGTGTTTTTCCCAAGTGCTGAATACCAGGTGACAACGCGTATCACCACGGCTGCCCAGCACGCCTTCAAGACCGAAGGCAAGGTGCTGGTCAAGCCGGGTTGGCTCGCGATTTACGGCAAGGAGGCCGCCGAAGAAGTCGCCGACGCCAAGGAGGGCGACAAGGGCCAGAGCCTGGTGCCGGTGGCCCCTGGCGAGAAGGTCAAGACCGAAACCGTTGACCCCAAGGGCCTGAAAACACGCCCGCCCGCCCGCTACTCTGAAGCCACGCTGCTCGGCGCCATGGAGGGCGCAGGCAAGACCGTGGAAGACGACGAGTTGCGCGAAGCCATGCAGGAAAAAGGCCTGGGCACGCCCGCCACCCGCTCCAGCATCATCGAGGGCCTGATCGCCGAGAAATACATGCTGCGCGAAGGCCGCGAGCTGATCCCCACCGCCAAGGCCTTCCAGCTCATGACGCTGCTGCGCGGCTTGGGCGTGGAGGAACTTTCCAAAGCCGCGCTCACCGGCGAGTGGGAGTACAAACTCGCGCTGATGGAGCAGGGCAAGTTGAGCCGTGAATCCTTCATGGCCGAAATCGCCGCCATGACCGAGCGCATGGTGAAAAAAGCCAAAGAGTACGACCGCGACACCATCCCCGGCGACTACGCCACCCTGGCCGCGCCCTGCCCCAACTGCGGCGGCATCGTCAAAGAAAACTACCGCCGCTACACCTGCACCGGCATCAGCGGCAAGGAAGATGGCTGCGGCTTCTCCTTCGGCAAGACACCCGCTGGGCGCACCTTCGAAGTGGCCGAGGTGGAGCAATTCCTGCGCGAGCGCAAGATCGGTCCGCTGGAGGGCTTCCGCTCCAAAGCGGGCTGGCCTTTCACGGCGGAGATGGTCATCAAATTTGACGAAGAGACGAAGAACTACAAACTCGAATTCGATTTTGGCGACGATAAGAAGGGGGAGGAAAGCGGCGAGCTGATCGACTTCTCGGCCCAAGAGGCCCTCGGCCCCTGCCCGAAGTGCGGCGCGGCGACAGGCAATGCCATCGGCGGCACGGTCTTCGAGCATGGCAAGAACTATGTCTGCGATAAATCCGTGCCCACCCTAGCCCAACCCACACCGAGCTGTGACTTCAAAAGCGGCCAGATCATCTTGCAGCAGCCGATTGAGCGCGCGCAGATGCAAAAACTGCTGGCCACCGGTAAGACCGATTTGCTGGACAAGTTTGTCTCCATGCGCACACGCCGCGCCTTCAAGGCCATGCTGGCCTGGGACGCAACGGCGGGCAAGGTGAATTTTGAGTTTGCACCCAGCAAATTCCCACCGCGCAAAACTGCGGCCAAGGCTGCGGTGGCGACCAAAACAAGCCCCGCTGCCAAAAAAACACCCGCTAAAAAAGCGGCGGCTAAAACGGCGCTCAAAGTCGCCAAGCCTAAAGCCCCGCGCAAAACCACCGCTGCCAGCGGCAAGCAGCCCAGCGCCGCGCTGGCCGCCGTCATCGGTGCCGACCCCGTGGCGCGCACCGAGGTCATCAAGAAGCTCTGGGACTACATCAAGGCCAACGGACTGCAAGACGCGGCCAACAAGCGCGCCATCAACGCCGACGCCAAACTGCTCGACGTGTTTGGTAAGCCGCAAGTCACGATGTTTGAGCTGGCGGGGATTGTGGGCAAGCACCTGAGCTGATGCCTAGCCCCACGCTGGCCCGACAGGGATAGCGTGGGCGCACTTCAATGCGCGAACTTGCTATCGCGCCCGATGATGCTGAGGTCGGTGAACTTGGATCCTTCGTGGTTTTTAGCGCTGTAGCTGATGCTGAAGCCGCCCAGGTTCACCTCGTGCATAGACTCCAGCGCACTGATCAGCCCTTCGCGCGTGAGTGAACGGCCCGCGCGTCTAACACCTTCTGCAAACACCTTGGCCATCAGAAAACCTTCCATGCTGGAGAAGTCAAACTCTTTCTGACCAGCTTCAGTCATGCGTTGCTGGTACTCGCGCACCACAGGCACGGCCTGCGCAAAGGGAAAGGGCACCACCTGCGAGATCACCACGCCGGTGCCAACGGGTCCCAGCTCGTCTGCCAGCGCCTTGGAGCCGACAAAGCTCACGTTGAAAAACTGGCCACCGTAGCCCTGCTTGCGCGACTCTTTGATGAAAGCCGAGACCGATTTGTAGGCCCCGATCTGGATCACGGCATCGGGCTTGGCTGACAAGATCGTGGCCAAGGAGGCGGTTACATCCACCGTATTGCGCTCAAACGTGGCCAGGGCTACCGGCTTCAAGTCACGCTTGGCCAAAGCACGGGTCACACCCTCCAGGCCAGCTTTGCCATAAGCGTCGTTTTGGTAAAACACCGCGACGTTTTTGGAACCCATCGAGGTCACATGCTGCACGATGCGTTCGGTCTCGTCAAAATAGCTGGCACGCACATGGAAAATCTGCCGATTAAAGGGCTCACGCAAAGCCTGAGCACCGGTGAACATGCCCACCATGGGCACCTTCTCCGTCGTGAACACCGGCATGGCAGCCAGCCCCGTAGGCGTGCCCACCGCGCCAATCAGGGCGAACACCTTGTCTTCATAAATCAAGGCCTTGACCGCAGCCGTGGCCTTTTCAGGCTCATAACCATCGTCACGCGTGACCAGCTTGAGCGTGCGACCATTCACGCCGCCCTGCGCGTTGGTGGTTTTGAAATAGGCTTCAATGCCCACTTTCAGGCGTTCTCCGAGTTGCCCCGCCGGGCCGCTGAAGGCGGCAAATTGGCCGACCAGGATTTCTTTATCATAAATGCCCGGCGACTGTGCCCATGCCCCTGCACTGCCAACAAGCATGGAAATAAAGGCCAGTGTTTTATAGAAATTCATAGCGATCACTTTGCAAGTTCGTAACTAATCTTAAGGCGCTCATCATAGAGTTGTTTCTCAACCCAACCGCAC